>JAUYHV010000235.1 GCA_030689845.1 Dehalococcoidia bacterium | reverse complement strand
GAAGGGATTATTCTCAACTCCAGGGCCTTAGCCAGGATAATCTAGAGGAAGTAGATAATTATTTGCTGGCGGTTAACCCGGCAAAATGTGAAGTATTAATCTTCGCCAGTAGAGATGAGTAGTGTAGTGTCTCTAATATCTCTTTACAATTTGCGGTGCCATTGGTGTCATTCCCGCTAAAACGGGAATCCAGAGCAACAGACTGGATTCCGGGTCAAGCCCGGAATGACAAAGATTGTAAGGCCATTTATGAGACACTACACTAGCTCGTACCGATAGGCGAAGTTTAATACTTCCCATTTTGCCGGGTTAACCGCCAGCAAATAATTATCTACTTCCTCGCGATTATGCTGGCTATGGCCCTGGAGTTGTTAATAATCCCTTCTCTGTACCTGAGGCATTCAAAGTCCCCGAAAACCTCTCGTAGCTCACCCTTCCGCAGCAGGAAATCGGGATTTCTCGGTTTCCCGAAACGCCGCTGCTCCAGCGTGAATGTCTCGTAAACGACAACACCGCCTTTTTTAAGCCCTGATTTTATTTCGGGAAAAAGTGAGCGCTGGAGGTAATGAAAACATATAATGACCTCATATGTCTCCGGCTGGATGGGGTAACCTTTCTCCAGGTCGGCTACGGTTCCCTTGATAGGAAACCCTGCTCTCAGGCTGCGTTCAACGGCTTCCCCTACCGCCTCTGCGGATATATCCACACCCTCCACGCTGAACCCTTTCTTTGCCAGGTAGAGGGCATCGCGTCCCCGGCCCATGGCGATGTCAAGGATCCGGCCCGGAGGCAACAGGCTTATATTCCGGACTAAAAATGCCGAAGGACGGCCGAAGTCATGGTCTGCCGTTAACATCTCAGGTTGAGTAGACTAATCATAATAATTTAAACCCCTCGGGCCAGCCCGCCTTTTACCAGGGCTGCCGAAACCTCCGCCATACGTTTCCCCTGGGCCCTGGCTACGGCCTGGTCAGCCTCCGTCACTCCGATGGTGTTGCCGGGACCGGATGTAGCCGTTGCCCCGTAGTATGAGCCAGCACTGGCTGTCTCGGGAACAGTTTGAGGAACGCCTATTATCATCATGCCGTGGTGCAGCAGGGGTATCATCATGGAAAGAAGGGTTGACTCCTTGCCGCTGTGAGCGGTGCTGTTACAGGTGAAAACAGACGTTACTTTGTTGACCAGTTTTCCCTTTACCCAAAGCCCCCCGGTGGTGTCCAGGAACAATTTCAGTTCCGCTGTCATGTTGCCGAACCTGGTAGGAGTTCCCCAGACGATAGCATCGGCTTTGTCCAGGTCCTCCATAGTGGGAGGGGGGTATTTGGCAAGCGCTTCTCGAGTCGCTATCCATTTTTCATCCCTTGCGATGACGTCCTCCGGAGCCAGGTCGGCAACCCTGCGGAGACTGACCTCAGTTCCGCTCACAGAGCGGGCGCCTTCGGCAATTGCTTCGGCAAGTTTAGCCGTATTGCCGTACCTGCTGTAAAAAACGATTAACACTTTCATTACCAGTCCTCCATTTCCGGCTTAGAAAAGAATCTTGGTTTACATATTTTCCCTTATTAAATATACAGGTGTCAACAACCGTCTGCAATCCGATGTCCTGCTGGCCCCGCAGGTTGCCATCGGCGGTATTACTGTTTTATACTAACAAAGTCAATTCCTTGCGCTGTTCCTGTTCCAGGCACGGCAACCGGTTTCCCTACCGGTCCCAAAACGCTGTACAATGGCAATTGCTACTCGGCAAAAACAAGTGTAAATATCCCCCATAGTATACCTTATCACTCGCTACCAGAGAATGGAGGTCTTTATGGCAGGAATAATATCCTACGGCGCCTATATTCCTTACAGCCGGTTAAGCCGGGAATTAATAGCCAGGGCATGGGGAAATCCGCCGGTACCCGGGGAAAAAGCAGTGGCTAACGCCGACGAAGACAGCGTCACTATGGCTGTCGAGTCCAGTTTCGACTGTCTCAAAGGGATAGACCGCGCCAAAGTAAACGGGCTGTATTTTTGCTCCACGACGTCCCCCTACAAAGAGAAGCAGTGCTCAAGTATAGTTGCTGCCGCAGTGGACCTCGGTGACAACATTGCCACGGCGGATTTTGCCAACTCCCTCCGGGGGGGGACCAGCGCCGTCAGGTCGGCCCTCGATAGTGTAAAAGCAAACCCGGACCAGAAATTCCTTGTCTGCGCCGCTGACTGCCGCTCAGGCACGCCCCACTCTGCGGATGAACAAAACTTCGGTGACGCGGCTGCGGCTGTTCTGGTCGGGGACGGCCCGGATGTTATCGCCACCATAGAAGACTCCTTGTCCGTGTCCGACGAAATTACCGACGTGTGGAGGAGGGAGGAAGACAGGTTCGTGCAAAGCTGGGAGGACCGCTGGGTAATCCAATACGGCTACACAAAAAATGTTGAAGCAGCCTGCCGGAGCATCATGGAGAAAAACGGCCTGACGCCGGCAGACTTCGGCAGGGCCGTCATATATGGCCCGGATGCCAGGAGCCACACCGCCCTGGTTAAAAGCCTCGGTTTCGACCCTAAAACTCAGGTACAGGACCCCCTTCTGACCTACGTTGGCAACTCCGGCTGCGCCCATCCATTGCTCATGCTGGTAGCTGCCCTGGAACAGGCGAAACCGGGTGACAGGCTTTTATGGGCAAGTTACGGCAGCGGCAGCGATGCCTTTGTACTGCGGGTAACCGAAGCTGTCTCCAGGCTTGCAAAAAGACGGGGATTAAAGGGTTTCCTTTCCCCAAAGAGAATGCTCCCGTCCTATGAAAAATACCTCGCCTTCCGGTCGATTATCGCCGTTCCGGAGGAGTTTATCCGCCTCTTTCCTTCAGCCACGGCTATGTGGCGCACCCGGGACTGGGTGGTCCGCTGCCACGGCAGCCGCTGCCGCCAGTGCGGGACGACCCATTTTCCTATCCAGCGTGTCTGTTACACCTGCCAGTCAAAAGACGACTTCGACGAGGTCAGGCTTTCTGATAAGAAGGGCAAGGTCTTCACCTATTCCCTGGACAACATGGCCGGCGGGCTGGACTCGCCTACCGCCCAAACAATACTGGAATCGGAGGAGGGGGCGTGCCGCATTTACGCCCTCATGACCGACGTCGATGCCTCCGAGGTGGATATAGGGTTGGCGGTTGAACTGACATTCAGGAAATTCCATGAATTCGGCGGTTTCCATAATTATTACTGGAAATGCCGCCCCGTGAGAGGAGAAGAATAACATGGAAAGCATCAGAGACAAAGTTGCCATAATCGGTATGGGCTGTACCCGGTTCGGCGAACTCTGGGACAAAGGCCCGGAGGATGTGATAATCGATGCGGCCTATGAAGCCTACGAAGATGCCGGAATAGGACCCAATGACCTCCAGGCAGCCTGGCTGGGCACCATGAGCGCTCACTGGATAGGCATGGGGGGATTGGGACTGGCAGAGCCGCTAAAGCTGAAACACCTCCCCGTCAGCAGGGTAGAAAACTATTGTGCAACGGGGCACGAAGCCCTGAGAAATGCCAGCTTTGCCATTGCCAGCGGTATGTACGACATTGTCCTGGCCCTGGGTTTTGAAAAACTGAAAGACACCGGTTTCCCCGGCCTCGGGGCAGGGAGGGGAATGCACCCGGTGCTGGAGATGCGCCGCACCGCTCCGGGCAGCTTTGCGCTCATTGCTACGCGGTACTTTCACACTTATGGCCTTAGCCGTGAGGAAGGCAAAAAGCTTATAGCAAAAATAGCTGTAAAAAACCATAAAAACGGGGCTGGACACCCCAAGGCCCACCTCAGGCGTGAAGTTACCCTGGAACAGGTACTCAGCGCCCCTATTATCGCCTACCCGCTGGGATTGTTTGACTGCTGCGGCAACAGCGATGGAGGAGCGGCAGCCATTCTTTGCCGGGCAGATTTGGCCAAAAAGTTCCGCCCCGATCCTGTTTACATCAAAGGCATAGGGTTCTCCGTAAACCCCATAATGCCCCATTATGAGCCGGGATTCGACTGGACGGGATTTGAAGTGAGCAGGGTAGCATCATCGGCAGCTTACGAGCAGGCAGGCATTAAAAACCCTCGCAAAGAATTAGACTTAGCTGAAGTTCACGACTGCTTCACCATAACCGAACTGGTAATTTACGAAGACCTGGGTTTCAGCCCGAAAGGGAGAGCCCGTGAAGATATTGAGGCGGGCAGTTTCGAAATAACCGGTGACCTCCCTGTGAACACCGATGGCGGGCTCAAGTCCTTTGGCCACCCGGTGGGTGCCAGTGGTTTGCGAATGACCTACGAAGTTTACAAGCAGCTCCAGGGTAAAGCGGGTTCCCGCCAGCTAAAGAATGCCCGGAGAGGTCTTTCACAGACGCTCGGGGGACACCCCAACGTTTGTGCTGTGGCTGTTTTCGGCAACGAAACGGGTTGACCACCCTTGTTTCTCAATATTCAAAACATGAAAAAATATTGGCGTCCCCGTTGCCCGGAAGGATATCAAAAATGTCTTGCGGGAAAGCCTTTGTTCTGGTAAACTAACGGAGATAAAATCGTGCCGCGGGGCTGTAGTTCACTTGGGAGAACGTTTGACTGGCAGTCAAAAGGTAGGGGGTTCGAATCCCCCCAGCTCCACCAAAATTCGTATCTAAATCCCAGCTTTTTCGTAAGTCCCCAACTTAACAATTTGGTTATTGCTACCCGTTTGCTACCCGACTTTTCCACTGGGTTCTTTTTCAGGATGGTGGCCGAGTATTTCGTCAAACCGCATGGCGGCGGCTTCTTGTAGTCCGGGGACTACGTGGCTATAGGTATCAAGGGTAATCTCTATGCTGGCGTGGCCTAACCGTTCCTGAACGATTTTTGGATGTATACCTTGTTTTAACATCAGGCTGGCGTGCGTATGACGGCAATCATGGAACCTGATTCCATTTAACCCGGCTCTTTTTACAAGGTTCCGCCATGCCTGGGTAATACTGTCCGGCAGAAAGGGCTTACCATCAGGCTGACAAAACACCAGGCCATCATCGGTAAAAGGAATACCCAAGTCTTGCTTTACCTTTTCCTGTGCTTCCCAGTGTTCACGCAAGACGGCAACGGTTGAGGGTGTAAGCGAAATTGACCGCCGACTTTTCCCTGTCTTAGGCTGTCGGAATATAATCTCACGGTTATGCAACTGGTGTATGGTGCGTGTAACAGACACCTGGCAAAGAAGCAAGTCAGCGTCGGACCATCTTAAGGCGAGAAGTTCG
>JAUYHV010000232.1 GCA_030689845.1 Dehalococcoidia bacterium | reverse complement strand
CAGTATCCTACACCACGGGGTTTTGTGGGCGGACACGGGGGTCCGACCCTACGATTGGCCATTCTCGCGTCCGCCATTCGCCGTAGGGGTAACCCCCTGTGGTTACCCACTTTAAGTATCCTTTACCACGGGTCGAACTTTGTCACTTCTTGACAGCCGAGGTAAGTATTATTATTATCTATTTTAAGGAAATTCCTGCCGGCAGGTTGGGCTGCAGAAGGTAATACAGGCCGTAAACCGCGGCGAAAGCTAATCCGGCAAAGTTGAAAAGTGAGATAAATGAAGAATGTAATCAACGAAACAATAAATACGGACGTCCTTATAATAGGCGGGGGTATCGCAGGATGCCTTGCCGCCATTAAAGCCAGGGAAACCGGGCTGGATGTTACCATCGTAGACAAAGCCAACGTTGGCAGGAGCGGCACCAGTCACCAGATGTCGGGGGTCCTGACATATTTTGACCCTGAGGCTGATGACGCAGGGAAATGGTACGAGGAATGTATCCAGGCCGGGGAGGGGCTGTGCGACATGGAACGGCTCCGGGGTATGGTGGAGGAAACTGCCGACAGGGTCCGGGACCTGGAAGCCTGGGGAGTACGCTTTTTAAAGGAAAAAGGCAAGTTTATCCGCAAAGCGGGGGTGGGGCACCTGCACGCGGGAAACGTTATCCTGGAAAACGGGGGGTTCCAGTTGATGTCCGTTATCAGGGGAGAAGTCCTGCGCCGGGGTGTAAGACTGATTGAAAGGGTAATGGTGACGGATCTCCTCACCTCTGACGGCGAACTGCCCACTCGGGGAAAAGTAACCGGAGCAGTGGGGTTCGGGGTAAGAACAGGCAAAAGTTACCTGTTCACCGCCGGCTCAACCGTGATAACTTCAGGTTGTACCCGGGCCGTGGACCTGACCACCGCCCCCATGTCCAGCCTCAGCGGTGACGGACGGGCTATGGCTTTCCGTGCCGGCTGCGAGATGAGGAACATCGAATTGACCCATTTTTCCCCCGGGCCTACCCGTTTCATGTGCGCTCCCGGATTAAACATCCTTTTCGGGGAAGGGGCAATCATGACTAACGCCAGGGGCGAAAGGTTTATGCGAAACCGGGACACCGTACGCATAGAAAGGGCGCCCCGGTCCGTTTTAAGCAAAGCCATGGCCCTGGAGATGCTGGAAGGACGGGGCCCGGTTTTTATGGATGCCACCCGCCTGGATGAAGCATCCCACCGCAGAATAGAAATGGCACTGCCCATCGTAACCATGTCTTTTGCCAGGGGCGGCCTCAGCCTGAGAAAAGACAAAATAGAGTATGACATGAGGTTAACCGACCTGGGTCCCGGGGGAATACGGGCCGACAGCAGCGGCGCTACCTGTATTCCGGGCTTATATGCCGCTGGCGCCGCCTCCGATCACGGGGAAGACGGGGTGTCGAACGTCATCGGACACGGCATGGAGTCCTGCATCGGGGGCTGGCGGGCAGGTAAAGGGGCATCGGAATTTTCCCTCCGGGGAGAGAAACCAGGGTTTAAAGAAAAACAGGCCAGTGAACTTATTGAGAAAACCTTCAAGCCCTTG
>JAUYHV010000224.1 GCA_030689845.1 Dehalococcoidia bacterium | reverse complement strand
TCGCGGGAATGACACCAATGGCACTCCCATATGAAGGAACTCTTCAACGAGAGAAACAGATAAAGGAATGGAAAAGGCGGTGGAAAATAGAATTGATTGAAAGAGAAAATCCAGAATGGAGAGACTTGTACAAAGATATTTTATGGAACTCTGGATTCCGACTTTCGTCGGAATGGGACTTTGGTTTGATTGGGCAGGTACAAAGATATTTTATAGAATTCTGGATTCCGACTTTCGTCGGAATGGAAACTATGCGAGTACCCGGGTATACCCCCATGCGCCCTTGGGCGGGTAGGTCTTGTAATGTATATTGGACAGAGTAAGGATGAGTTTACCCACTTGAAATGAAAAAGAGCCAGATAATTTGTCCTGATACAAAAAAAATAGTATAGTTTCTTGGTTTGCAACGTTTGCCACAGTTCTTGAAATGTGAAATTCAAGGCAGCAGTAACAGGCGACGGTTACGAACAGGGCTGCAGCGCCTTTTCCGTACCATTAATTTGACCGGGTTACGGCGGATTATATATCATCAATTAAACAGTCTCCGGTCTTTTTAAATGCTAAACGATAGCCACAATCAAAGAAGCACGCTGTATTGAGATTAAATGAGGCTCCCGCGAAACTTATAAAAGCGCTTTCAAATCCCTCTCAGTCTCCCTTTCGTAAAGGGAGAGGCTCTATTTCCCCCTTTAATAAAGGGGGATTAAGGGGGATTTTATGGTGCTTCGCGGGAAGCTCAAACAACAGGCTTGGCAATCATTTTCAAAGCCATTTTCTTTAGAAAGGGGACCACATGAGCGAAGTTGAAATAAAAAAAGCTATCTGCAACTGGTGCAAAGGGGAATGCGGTGTGCTGGTCCATGTTAAAGACGGCAGGCTTATTAAGGCTACCGAGGACCCGGATTTTCCTGAAAAGGTATGGCCCAGGACCAGCGGTTGCTCCAGGCTGCGGGCAGTGCGGGAATGGTTCTACCACCCGGACAGGGTCAATTACCCGTTAAAGAGGGCCGGTGAAAGAGGGAGCGGTAAATGGCAGCAGATTTCCTGGGAACAGGCGCTGGATGAGGTAGCAGACGGGTTGAAAAAGGTAATAGCGCAATACGGCCCCGAGGCGCTGTCGTTCACCATGGGGACGGCCTACAAACAGGAAAACCCGCTGATGACCCGTTTCTTTGCCCTGCTGAATAACCCCCTGAATTTTGCCAGCGCCACCAACGTTTGTTTCTGGCCGCGGAGCATGGTTGCCAATGCCATCGTGGGCATGTTCCCCAACTTTTCCATACGGCCCAGCACAAAATGCATTGTGTGGCTGGGGGCGGAACCACTGGTGAGCCGGCCGGGACCGGCCCTGGCCATGCGCCAGGCGCTGAAAAATGGAGCCAAGCTCATCGTTATGGACCCCCGGCGGACGATGTCGGCTTCCATGGCCCATGTGTGGATTCAACTGCGCCCGGGCACAGATGCCGCGGTGTTAATGGGCATGGTAAACGTCATAATTGAAGAAAAGCTGTACGACGCCGAGTTCGTGGAGAAGTGGTGCTATGGTTTTGAACAGTTAAAAGAACGCGCCAAGGAATATCCACCGGAAGTGGTTGAGAAAATATCCGACGTCCCGGCGGACCAGATAAGGGAAGCCGCCCGGGTTTATGCCGCCAACCGCCCCGGAGCGATGCTCGAGGGAATGGGTATCGAGGAGTTGACCAGCAATGCCGAGGTACTTCATGCCCGGTGGATACTGGCAGCCATTGTGGGAAACCTGGATGTGGAGGGAGGCGAGGAACTGACCGGGCCGGACCCCAACATCCTCACCCTCAGGGAAATGGAACCAAAAGTAGGGTTTAAGCCGGAAGTGATGGCAAAGCAGCTCGGTGCGGACAGGTTCAGGTTCCTGGCTTATCCCGGGCAAAGTTTAATATCGGCAAATATGGCCAAGGTTTGGCCGCGACTGCCCTGGCAGGGAATAATATCCCACGGGCCCATGATGTGGAGGGCCATTTTGACCGGCGAGCCCTATCCTGTCCGGGCAACGATTACTGTTGCAAGCAACCCCCTCCTCACTTTGCCTAATACCAAACTCATTTATAAAGCCTTGAAGTCCCTCGACCTGTATGTCGTAGTCGACTACTGGCGGACGCCCAGCGCGGAACTGGCCGATTACATTCTACCCCCGGCCTCCTGGATGGAACGTCCCATGCTCTGGGACTTCCAGGGCTATGACTGCTGGATAAAGGCGGGGGAAACTTCGGTACCTCCCTCGGTCCCCGGGCTTTACGAGCACAAGGTCGAATATGAAATCTGGCGTGAACTGGCCATAAGAATGGGTTACGGAGACTACTATCCCTGGAAGAACCTGGAGGAACATTTCGATGAGAGGTTGAAGCCCATAGGGTACACCCACAAAGATTATGTAAACAAAGTCAGGTGCAGCTGGAAGGGCGGGCATTATAAAAAATACGAAAAAGTAGGGTTCGCCACGACAACCGGAAAGGCTGAACTTGTGTCAACCGTCATGGAGAAGACAGGATATGACCCCCTGCCCCATTACGAGGAATCAGCAGAAACCCCCGTCAGCCAACCCGAACTTGCGAAGGAGTTCCCCTACGTACTGATTACCGGAGGCCGTATCCGCTATTACCTGCATTCCGATTTCCGCCAGATAGACTCGGTGCGAAAACTTTATCCTCATCCCCTGGTACAAATAAACCCCGTTACTGCCGCGAAGCTCGGGATAAAGGATGGCGACTGGGTCTGGATAGAAACCCTCAGGGGCAGGGTACGACAAAAAGCGGCCCTATTCGACGGGCTCAAGCCGGATGTGGTCCACGCCGAGCATGGCTGGTGGTTCCCGGAACTTCCGGGGGAGGACCCCTGGCTGCACGGTTTGTGGGAGAGCAACATTAACGTTTGCCTTGATGACGATCCCGACGTCTGCAATCCCCTGACCGGGGCATTCCCCATGAGAACAGCCCTGTGCAAGATTTATAAAGTAAAATCGTATTAAAAGGGCCCGGCAGGCAGACCCTGGCTGAAATACGTAACTGAATAAAACGTTGATTTCAATTCATGAACGAAAATAATCGGAGGGAGAGTCATGGCCTATAAAGACAACCGCGAATATATGGAAGCCCTGGTTAAAACCGGGGACGGTGTCCGGATTCAAAAAGAGGTGGATTGGGACCTGGAAGCCGCCACGGTAACGGGGCGGTCGTGTGAAATCGGGGGGCCTGCCTGCCTTTTTGAGCACCTGAAGCTGTATCCCGAAGGAGGCCGTATCCTTGGAGCGCCGATGGCAACCTACCGGCGCATGGCCATAGCCATGGGTTTGCCGCCGGACACCCCCATAGGGAAGATTTTCGACGAATACGAAAAAAGGACGGCCAAGCCAATCAAGCCAGTCCAGGTTAAAGATGGTCCCTGCAAAGAGAAAAAAGTGTTCGGGGACGATGTCAATCTCTATGATTTTCCCGTTCCCACGGTCCACGGCGGTGACGGTGGCAGGTATATCGGCACCTGGCACTGTGTCATCACCAGGCACCCGGAAACAGGCTGGAATAACTGGGGTATGTACCGTCTGATGGTGTACAACCGGAATACCATTGCCGGTTACCTGCGTCCCTTCAGCCATTTCGGCATGGCGTTTGAACAATATGAAAAGAAGGGGCTTCCCATGCCCGTTGCGGTAGCCATCGGCCCGGACCCCATCTGTGCCCTGACTGCGTCTTCTCCGTTCAGGATCGGAGAAGACGAGGTTGATTTCGCCGGAGCTTTGCGGCGGGAGCCGGTGCAGCTTATTAAGGCGGAGACTAATGACCTTATGGTGCCTGCTAACGCGGAAATAATCCTGGAAGGAGAGGTTCTGCCCAACTTCCAGCTCCCGGAAGGCCCCTTTGGCGAATTTCCTGGTTACCGCACACAGGGGGCTTCGCCCCAGCCGGTGTTCAGGGTCAAGGCCATTACCCACAGGGTCAATCCCATCATCTGCATGAGCCCGGAGGGTGTAGGCATCAGCGACGGCAAGATAGGCCCCTCCGTCGGCGGCGCCCTCGGTATGAAAGAACGACTGAAAAGGCACGGCGTGCCGGTCGTCAACGTATTTATCCCCCCGGAGATGGGCTCCCTGGTAGCGGTGGTGAGTGTAAAGGAAAGCGACCCTGCCATGGCGCAGAAGGTTACCGCCGTGCTCCACGGCCGCCGCGTATCGGTACCCAAGTTAATAATTGTCAACGACGATATAGACGTATTTAACCTGGCCGAGGTAGCCCACGCCATTGGAACAAGGATGCATCCCGTAACAGGCTTTAAAGCGGAAACGGACCACCAGGGATGGACCCTGGTACCTTACCTCAGTCCCGAAGAGAGGAGAAACGAAAAAGTGGCCACGGGCGTTTTCGATTGCACCTGGCCGGCCGCCTGGACAAAGGAAAGCGATATACCCGTGCGGATGTCCGTGAAAAACGCCTATCCCGAGGACTTGCAAAAGAAAGTGCTGGAAAACTGGAAAGAGTACGGTTTTTAAAGTTAGGCGGACTCCTGTTTTTTGGCTAATCCAAAAAATAGCCGTTAATATTTTTTCAGCTTTTATTCGATAAGGAGACCTGTAAAATGGCTAAAAAAGAATACCTCGCTTTTGTTGACCGAATTGAGGAACTTCCTTTGAATAAGGAGGTGGACATCCTGATTAAAGACCTGGCTTACGGCAAAATGAAATATAACTCCCGTTGGGTTAAGGCCGTCGTTTCCAATGTCCCCGGCCAGCTTCCCGACGGGGATATTCTGAGGCTGCGGGGGCTTGTAGGGCTTCCCCATCCCGGTTCCTGGGAAATCAAAATCGTAAAAGAGCTCGGGGAATTCCCACCCGCCGCCTGAAGAATACCATAAACCGGGCGGGGAGAGCAATACGAAAGCTGTCATTCCCGCGAAAGCGGGAATCCAGAAACTTTTCCCATTAAAATCAAAATATGATTGCTGCTGCTATTAGCAAAAAAGAATATGTTGTCTATATATTGGCAAGCAAGAAAAACGGTACGCTGTATATAGGCATCACCTCTTATTTAATTAAACGTATTTACGAACATAAAAACAAATTAACTGACGGGTTCACGAAAAAATATAGGGTTTATAACCTGGTTCATTATGAGATAATTAACGATGTTAACGACGCCATATCGAGGGAAAAGCAGCTAAAAAAATGGAACAGACGCTGGAAAATGGACCTGATCGAAAAGGATAATCCCGGGTGGAGGGATTTATATGATGATTTATAGTTCTAACGGGGAGCTATTCTGGATTCCCGCTTTCGCGGGAATGACAGTTTGTTCGGGAGAATATCAGCTTGTTCGGGGGGAATGACAGTTTGTTCGTCGGATTGGAAACTGTGCGGCTACCCGGGTATACCCCCATGCGCCCTTGGACGGGTAGGTCTTATAATGTATATTGGACAGAGCAAGGATGAGTTTACCCACTTGAAATGAAAAAAGAGCCTATAAAATGGTAAAAATAACATCGAATAAGTATAATTTGACAGGCTCAATTGAGCAGAAATGGATTTCTCCTGCCGCCTGACATGACTTTATATTTAAGGAAAATACTCTTTATGCCGGAAACATTAGATAAAAAGGGGCAAACCCTTTGAATTCAAGGTGCATCTTTATACTGGGGGGCAGCCGGAGCGGCAAAAGCGCTTACGCTGAGAAACTGGCAAAACAGCTTGCCGGGCAGGTCTTATTTATAGCCACCGCTGAAGCTGGAGACGAGGAAATGGCAAAAAGAATTGCGGCCCACAGGAAAAACCGTCCCAAAAGCTGGAGGACCCTGGAAGCAGCCGGGAATATTGGAAAACAGATAGAAAAAAAAGCCGGGGAAGCCGGAATAATAATAATCGATTGCCTTACCCTCATGGTCTCTAACTTGATGTCAGTCACAACGGACAGCGGTGATGAAGCGGAAAACCGGAAAACCGTGCTCAGGGTAAAACGGGAACTCCGTGGATTACTGAAATGCATGGAAAAGGTGGATGCGACGTTTATTATTGTTTCCAATGAAGTGGGGCTGGGGCTGGTGCCCCCGTATCCCCTGGGACGGCTCTACCGCGACCTTCTTGGAGAGGTAAACCAGTCCGTTGCCCGGAGGGCCGATGAAATATATTTCATGGCGGCAGGAATACCTTTCTGCATGAAAGGGAAAAGAATAGAGCGCCGTCAATTGAGTGAGGACTGTCTTTGAGCGCTAAGGTAATAATGGTCCAGGGTACGGGGTCTTCGGTGGGCAAAAGCGTCATCGCCGCCGGATTGTGCCGTATTTTCAGGCAGGACGGTTGGCGGGTGTCTCCTTATAAGTCCCAGAACATGGCCTTGAATTCCTTTGTCACCAGGGACGGTAAAGAAATGGGAAGGGCCCAGGTGGTCCAGGCCCAGGCAGCCGGCATCGAGCCGCAGGTCGACATGAACCCCATTCTAATAAAGCCCGAAGCTGATTCCAGGTCGCAGGTGGTTGTCATGGGTAAACCCGCCATGACAATTCAAGCAAGGGACTATTACAAGCATACCCCGGAACTATTGAAGACCGCTGTGCAGGCCCTTGAAAGGCTCCGGGCAGAATATCAAATCGTGGTCATAGAAGGAGCAGGCAGTCCGGCTGAAATCAATCTCAGGGACAGGGAGATAGTCAACATGAGGATTGCCCTTCATGCCCGGGCTCCAGTTTTACTTGTTGGGGATATTGATAAGGGCGGCGTCTTCGCCTCCCTGGTCGGCACCCTGGCTTTGCTGGAACCAGATGAAAAAAAACTCGTCAGGGGACTGATTATTAATAAATTCCGGGGTGATATAAGCATACTGGAACCCGGGCTCGTACAGCTCGAAAAAATAACCGGGTTGCCGGTCCTGGGAGTCATCCCCTATTTCCGGGGTTTTGTGATACCCGAAGAAGACTCCCTTTTAGGTGAACGGGAGCGGGATACCAGCGCGGGCAGTTTGCGCATCGCGGTCGTCCGCCTGCCCCGGATCTCCAATTCCACTGATTTCGAGGCCTTGCAGCAGGAGACCGGCGTGAACCTTTATTACGTGGAAACGGTGTCCGAAATCGGCAACCCCCACCTTATCATAATACCGGGCAGCAAAACCACAGTGGCCGACCTGAATTATTTACGCAGTTCCGGGCTGGCCGGGGAGATTATTAACAGGAGAAAAAAGGGGACCCCCGTCGTGGGTATTTGCGGCGGATTCCAGATGCTGGGAACCAGGATTCTTGACCCCGGGCATGTGGAATCAGTGGAATCAGAGGTAGCCGGACTGGGACTGCTGGATATAACAACGACATTTACCAGGGAAAAACGGACCACCCAGGTCCATGCCAGGGTAGTCTCCGCGAAGGGGTTGCTCGCCAACGTAGCGGGAATGTCCTTCGAAGGATACGAGATCCACATGGGCCATAGCCACAACCCTGGAGGGGATTCCGAAGTCCCGTTCATGGTCCATAAAGGCCGGGAGAGTGCGGAATCACATCCCGACGGCGCATTAAACCAGGACGGAATGGTAGTAGGGACCTACATACACGGTTTTTTTGATGATGCTTCTTTTCGCCAAAATTTTCTGAAAGGGCTGCGCCGGCATTTCCAGCTTCCGCCGGTGGAAAGCCGGCCCTTCCTGACAGGGGACGACGTCTACGACAGGTTAGCTATGGAACTGCGGAAAAGCCTGAACTTGCCACTGATTTATGAAATACTTGATTCCTGCCCTCTATAACAACCGGAAATGCACGGGGTAGAATCGCTATAACATCGGCTCGTTGCGTTCCGACATGGCCCGGAATATATGGCCCCTCAACAGTTTGTTTAAGAGCGTATTTATCTACATATCCCGACAAATTTTACAGGCGTGTAAAAAACTACATATAATAAGGTGATAAAGAAGATGGTCAATAAAAAACGAGTTAACCTGCCGCGAGTGCTCATCGCCGGCCTGAGTTCAGGCTGCGGCAAGACCACGGTATCCAGCGGCATTATGGCTGCCCTTCGGCACACGGGATTAAAAGTCCAGGGGTACAAGGTGGGGCCTGATTACATAGACCCGGGCTACCATACCCTGGCAACGGGGAGGCCTTCGCGAAACCTGGACAGTTGGATGTTAAGCCATGAAACAGTGCGGGAACTGTTCATGCGCAGCTCTGGCAGCTCCGATATCGCCGTCATCGAAGGTGTGATGGGACTGTTTGACGGGCATAGCGGCGCCGACGACAGAGGCAGCTCCGCCGAAGTCGCCAAAATACTGAAAACACCCGTAATCCTCGTGCTGGATATCGCAAGGCAAAGCCGCAGCGCGGCTGCTTCGGTGCTGGGATGCCTCCATTTCGACCCGGCACTGGACATTAAAGGAGTTATCCTGAACAATGCCGGCAGTGAAAGACACTGGCAGTGGGTTAAAGAAGCCGTCGAGCAGAATACCGGCGTTCCCGTTCTCGGTCATTTGCCCCGGTCCGGGGAATTGAAGCTCCCCGAGCGCCACCTCGGCCTGGTCCCGGTAGCCGAGGAACAAGAGCTGGAAAATATATTGCACCGTATAAGGGAAAAAATTTCTGCCTGTGTGGATGTGGACAGGGTCCGCGAGATTGCCAGTGCGGCTCCGCTTTTGCCCGCCGTTAAACCGGGAGTTTTCCCGTCAAAGCCGGTATCCGTACGTACAAAAATCGGGGTCGCCATGGACGAGGCATTCAGCTTTTACTACCGGGATAACCTCGACCTCCTGGAGGCCCACGGGGCAGAACTGGCCGCCTTCAGCCCTTTGCGGGACGAGAATTTACCAGCCGGAGTGCAGGGGCTATATTTTGGGGGCGGTTTCCCGGAACTTTACGCCGGGCAACTGTCAAAAAACGAGCTCATGCGCCGCTGCGTTAAACAGGCAGGGCTTAACGGAATGGCAGTTTATGCCGAATGCGGGGGGCTGATGTACCTGGCGGGAGGACTGACGGATTTCCAGGGCAATAAACATCCCATGGTGGGGCTGGTGCCGGGATGGTCCGAGATTGCCGGAGGCCGTTTGAGGCTTGCTTACGTCAGCATTGAGGGGCAGCCGGGTAACCCCCTTGTAAACTCAAACGATGTAATCCGGGGCCATGAATTCCACTATTCTTCCCTGGTTCAACCCGACCCCACGGCCAGGTCGGCATGGAAAGTCCTGGAACCGGATGCCAGGGCGGAAGGGTACCTTGTCCAACGCACCATCGCTTCATATATCCATCTCCACTTCGCCACCCACCATGCCATCGCTTCTAACTTCGTTTCCTGGTGTGCCGGGAACCGTTAACCGGTCCGGTGTGAAAAAACCCTGTCCGGCCTACACATTCTTCTTGCGTAGCGGAATTTCCTTGATAAACAGATTTGCTACAAAAGCGGCTGCCAGCACTACGGCCGCCACAAGGAAAACCTCCGATATAGCCGAACTCAGGGCATGGCGCAGGGTTTCCAATACCTGGTTGAACAGGTCCGCACCCTGGGGGCTTAATTGCCCAAGGATGTTTTTTAGCTGGGCCTGCATCCCGGCGTTGATAAATGATTGGGGCTTGTCCCTCAAGAGAAGGGCCAGTTGCTCAGGTAAATTTATTGACTTAATGGCTGAGGGAATATTGGCATTGAATTCAGCAGCGAGGCGCCTGTTCATCACCGCGCCCATAACAGCTAAACCTATGGAACCGCCCAAAGGGCGGGAGAATGAGGCCAGGGATGTCACGGCTCCGAGATATTTGTAAGGCACGGCGTTCTGGACTGCAATGGTATAAAGAGGCATGGTTATTCCAAGACCAAACCCGGTAATGGTTATAAAAACAATAGCCCGGGTAAAACCTGTTGCTACCGACATGCTCGAAAGCAGCACCATACCGATGGTAATTATAAGTATCCCTAAAGCCCCCTGGAGCCTATAGTGGCCTCCGGCCCGGGAAAGCAGTTGCCCCGAGATGATGCTGCCGGCTACCGCGCCAAGCATCATCGGGCTTAACATCGTCCCGCTGGCTGTGGGGGATGCGCCCATCACATTTTGGAAAAACAGGGGGATAAATATTATGGTCCCGAACATGCCGAAAGCCGTCAGCACCATTACAATAAAGGAAACTCCAAGGATCCTGTTTTTGAAAAACCACAACGGAATAATGGGTTCCTTGCTTTTTCGTTCGATTAATACGAATACCGCTAACATCAACAGGGAAAAACCGAGCATCCCCATTATTTGAATTGACATCCAGGGGTATTCAACGCCTCCCTGGGACAGGGACAGCATGGCAGGCAAAACGGCAAACACCAGCACCGTCAGGCCCGCGTAATCCACGCTGTGTTTAAGATTATCCGGCCTGAAATTGGGGAAAAACAGCATTATTACTGTAACGATTACAATCCCGAGGGGAATATTGATAAAAAATATCCAGTGCCACGAGAGCGCATCCGTAATAAAACCCCCGAGGGCAGGACCGATAACCGATGAAATCCCGAAAATACCCGACATGAACCCCTGGTACTTGGCCCTTTCGGAAGGAGGGAACAGGTCCCCGATAATAGTGAAGGAATTGGCCATCATCATTCCCGCTGCTAATCCCTGAACTCCCCGGAATATTATTATGTGAGTTATGGTATTGCTAAGACCACAAAAAAGGGAAGCCAGGATGAATAGTCCGATTCCGGCCACGAAGAAATATTTACGCCCGTACATGTCCGTCAATTTCCCCGTTACAAGCACGCTTATAGCCGAGGCAATAATGTAAGCCGAGGTTATCCAGGTGTACTGACTGAATCCTCCCAGGTCGGTAACTATCCGGGGCGTGGCAGTCCCCACCACCGTCTGGTCCAGCGAGGCCAGAAACATGGTCAACATTACCCCGATGAACGAGATCTTTACCTGTTTTTTCGAAAGGGTATTTATAAAGGACGATTTGGAGCTAATATTTGGTTTGATTGATTGTCTCCTTTTGCACCCGGGCCCGGGGAAATATTTTCAATAATAATTTTTGTCCGGCACATTTTTACTTTAACTTTCTTCCGGCAGCGGCAAAAACAAGTTCCACGGCCTGGCGATTAGTAACTGGCTTTTTTAGAGAGGCTGGTTATCTGCGGCGGGTTTCTTTAAGTTTTGTTAGATTCCGGCAAAAACATAATTATATATTCAGCGGCAGGTTTAATCAAATACAGAAGTATCACTGCCCTATTCGCGTGATTTTACTTTTATTAATGAAGCCATCCGCGAAACGCCACAAAATACCCCTTAATCCCCCTTTAGTAAAGGGGGATGAAGGGGGATTTGAAAGCGCTTTTATGAGCTTCGCGGGAATCCAGGAACGCCGGGTCAATTCGAGAACTCTCCTGGATTCCGGCTCGGAGGCCGGAATGGCAGTTTATAGAAGGCTATTTTCGGAGGAGCCTTGAAAGATTCATATTTGCCTCCGGTGCTATAATTTCATAAAAAGGGCAAAGTCCTGCCCGGATGGAGGTAGCTAATATGAATGAAGCAAACAGATATCCAGCCGACGCGGTATTCGAAGGCGGCGGGGTGAAGGGAATCGGTCTGGCCGGAGCGATTGCCGTGGCTGAAGAAAAGGGTTACCGCTGGGAAAACGTTGCCGGAACTTCAGCGGGGGCTATAGTTGCCGCCCTGCTGGCCGCCGGTTACAGCGGCCTCGAGTTGAAGGGAATAATGCAGGAACTGGACTACAATAATTTCAAAGACGCCGGCCTCATAGACAGGATACCCCTGGCAGGTCCCCTGGTGAGTCTTATTTTCGAAAAAGGCATATACGAGGGAAATTTCTTCGAGGGTTGGATAAGAAGTCTGCTGTTAAAAAAGAACGTGAAAACCTTCGGCGACCTCATCGTTGACAAATACAAAGAGGACGAAAAATACCGTTTCAAGCTCAGGGTAATTGCCTCGGACATTTCCCTCGGCCGGATGCTGGTCTTACCCCAGGACATAGCAGGTTACGGCACAAGGCCGGAAGACCTCGATGTGGCTGATGCGGTCAGGATGAGCATGAGCATACCCTTTTTCTTTGAACCCGTCAGGTTGAAAAATTCCGTCACAAATCAACAGAGCTATATTGTTGACGGGGGCATACTGAGCAATTTCCCTGTGTGGCTGTTCGACTCGGAAGGCGCTGCTCCGGAATGGCCCACCATCGGGTTCAAGCTTGTGGAGCCCGAGGAGGAGCAGCAGACTCCCCATGATATCCGTGGTCCCGTCAGTATGCTTGCCGCCATGTTCTCCACCATGATGGGGGCCCATGACGCCCGTTATATCAAGGACGAGAATTTTGTCCGCACCATTCCCATCCCTACCCTCGGAGTCGGGACGACGGAATTCAATATCACCCGGGAAAAGAGCGAGGCCCTGTATGCATCCGGCAGGCAGGCAGGGGAGAAGTTCTTCTCAACATGGAACTTCAACAATTACGTCGAGAAATACCGCAGGGGAAAAACACAGATAGGCAGAGGGGAACGCCTGCGGTAAGGTAGCCGTCTTTATTCAACCGCGCCCTCACCTGATTGATTCCCGCCTCTAAACGGCACCACGCTCAACACGTAGGGACAACCCCCCGCCGAAGGCTCTCGGAACGGAGTGGTTGCCCTCTTTCAGGGCAGGTTACCACCTTTCAGGGCAGGCACGGGGGCCTGCCCCTACGAAGATTATGCCAATTTCCTGCATTCAGGATTTTCCAGGTCTAATGCCCATTTCATGGGATTGGATAGAATGTACTGCCTGGCCTCATTTAATTCATTTTCATCGCGGATAACCCGTTCAAAATAATTGCGTTGCCACATTTTTCCTGAAAATGCCTGCCAACCCCTTTGTTTTACACCATCCGCATATTGTTTCGTCGTCATGGTCTTAAACCGATGAACAATATCCGGCAATGACAACCGCGCAACAACCCCCTGTCCCGTTGGCCCCGTAGGGGCAACCCCCCGCCGAAGGCTCTCGGAACGGAGTGGTTGCCCTCTTTCAGGGCAGGTTACCACCTTTCAGGGCAGGCACGGGGGCCTGCCCCTACGAAAATTATGCCATGAATATGATTCGGCATAACCACAAATTCACCAATGTCATTACCTGGATAATAGGCGGGTATTTGATGCCAAATGTTGGTAATCATTCGTCCCGCATCGTTCAAGATAATTTCGGCATTTTTATTTTCCCCGAACAGACATCGCCGGTTCTGCGAGCATATAGTAACAAAATACGCTCCGGGTTGAGAATAATCATAATTTTTAAGCCGTATGGAACGGCGTCTGGTTTTATGGTCAAACGCATTCATGACCGTTCCGTCTTTGCCCGGGACATTGATTGCCCGTCGGGGGGATTTAGGAGCAGGCACGGAGGCCTGCCCCTACGATTGACCATTCTCGCATCCGGCATTCCCCGTAGGGGCAATCCCCTGTGATTGCCCTGTTGGCGGGGTTTTGCGGGCGGCCTGGAAAACCGGAGAATTGTAATGCACCGGCCGGTACGGCGACTGGTTCAAATTCAGGGAGGCGACATCGAAGCGGCCATAGTGGCCGGTATAGTCCGTATTCAGCCGTGCATCCAGAATCTCCTCCAGGTCAATATCGGCATAAAGGATAGTCTCTCCCTCGTCGGCCGGTCCCGCCAGGTACTGTCCCTTGGGTCCGATGATGGCGGATTTACCCCCCCAGGAGTCTATTTTCTGGCGCACTTCCCTGCTTACTTCCAGTACGTCGGCCATCTCTTCGGTGAACATTGCCGCCGAGCTTATGACGAAAACCTGTCCCTCCCAGGCACAGTTCCTCATACGGATAAGCATGGCCTCCTGTAGTTCCCTGCTGCGCCCCGGCACGGCAAAGGCAGGCCAGTTAGCCGCATGGAGCGCCTCTCCCTGGCAGACCAGGGCAAAACGGAACAGGGGATTGCCGTTTTCACAGCACATCAGGCCCCCCAGGGGGCCATATTCCGTAGGAAATGTTCTTAGTCCTGCCCCATCTCCCAGCCCGTGGACCAGCCTTTCAGTCTGCGTGGGCATCAGTTTCTGCCTGCTGCCCAGCAGAGTTCCGTCCCTGCCTATGAAAAGCATGCTGTTGTACAGCGTTCCCGCCATCCCCCGCCTTCTTTCATTGAGCCCCATTACCACGTAGGTGTTCGCTTCCCAGGCTGCCTGGCACAACCTGTCGGTATCGGGACCCGGGATTTCTACTGAATTTTTAAAAAGCTCTTTACCCATGCGGGTGCAAACCGGGTGGCCGTAGGGATAAAATCTCAACCATTCGGGATAAGCCGGAATAAAGCTTTCTGGAAATACCGCCAGGTCGGCTCCCTCTGAGCCGACTTGCCTGATAAGCCGGCAGGCTTTCTCCACGGTAGCTTCCCTGTCAAGGAAAACCGGCGACGCCTGCACGGCAGCGACCTTAAGCTTGGAATAATCACCTTCCATGGCAGCCTCCTGACTGATTTGTATTATATTAAGCCAGTTGCAACAACAAGAACTCGATGAGTAATATTACAAAGCCGGTCAAAAAAGTCTTTGGCAAAACCCGGAACCATCACCAGCAACAGGGAGGTAACATCCGTATTTAGTGTTTTGTCCTGTGTTTAAATTTACTGAATCCCGGATTCTTTCTCCAAGGCGGTAATATATTCCCGGTAGGCTTCCACCAGCTCCGTGTGGGAATTGAACAAAGCGGCAACGCTTTTTTCCATGCCTACAATGGCCCCGTCCATGGTGGGTGGGGGATTTTTCCTGTTGTAATCGTAATCCTTTGCTACCTTGTTAAACACCCTCTCCCGTTCCTCCATGATTGTCTTCAGCCTCAATAAATTTTCTTTCATTTACCTCACCTTTTTTGAATCAACGTTTGAAACACCCTTCAGGATGCTCCAAACAGATATTAACTGTCTGAAATCTCCTCCGAAGCTATATGTTCGAGAAAGTCATCTTCGTCATCCCCACCGCCGTTCCCAGACTTCTCAATGCGCACCGCCGTCACCTTTAGCTCGGGTATCTTTGCCACAGGGTCCAGGGCATTTCCGGTAAGCACGTTAGTGGGGCTCTCCCCGAAATGAAAGGTCATGCTCACAACCCCCGGAGGCGAGACCGAAGTAACTTTGGCTTTTGCCTCCACCTCGCCCCGGGCGGAAGTCACCTTGACCATATCGCCGCCGGCTATGCCGAGAGGTCCGGCATCCGCCGGATTTATCTCCACAAGTTCTTCCCCTCTCAGTTCCATCAACCCCTCCACCCTCCTGGTAAGGGTGCCCGTGTGGAACTGGTAGGGGCTTCGTTCAGTGGTCAGTATTAATGGATATTCCTTGCTTGCCTCCTCGGCAGGCGGCCTGTATTTCAGGGGCATAAATTTCCCCTTGCCGCGGGTGAATTTCTGCGTGTGGAGAATGGGCGTGCCGGGGTGGTCGGAGGTGGTGCACGGCCATTGCAGGCCGCCGCTTTCCAGGCGTTCGTAGCTTATCCCTTCGTAAATGGGAGCAAGGCTGGCGATTTCAGCCATAATCTGTGACGGGTGGTCGAACTCGAAGCCGGAGGCCCCCATACTTTTGGCTATCTGAGAAACGATTAACCAGTCCGGCCGCGATTCCCCCGTAGGTTCCAGGGCCTTGCGGACCCGCTGCACTCGCCGTTCCGTGTTGGTAAAGGTGCCGTCTTTCTCAACGAAACTGCATGCCGGAAGCACCACGTGGGCGCGCCTGCCCGTCGGATTGAGGAACAGGTCCTGCACCACCAGGAATTCCAGGTTCTCCAGGGCTTCCCACACGTGCTGGAGGTCCGGATCGCTCAGGGCGGGGTTTTCGCCCATTATGTACATGGCCTTGATTTTTCCCTCCCTGGCTGCCTTGAAGATTTCCGTCAGGGTAAGTCCCGGTTTGCTATCCAGGGCGCAATCCCCCCACATTTTTTCGAATTTTTTCCGCACATCCGCGTCGCTTACTTTCTGGTATCCCGGCAGAACATCAGGCAGGGCGCCCATGTCACAAGAACCCTGCACGTTATTGTGACCCCGGAGAGGGTTCACGCCGCTGGACGGTTTGCCGATGTTCCCCGTAAGCATTGCCAGATTGGCTATGGCCATGACATTATCGGTTCCATGGCTGTGCTGAGTAATTCCCATGGCATAAAGGATAGAGGCGGGCTTGCTGGAGGCATAAATCCTCGCAGCTTCCACTATCTTTTCCCGGGGGACACCGGTAGTTTTTTCGACGAAATTCAGGTCGAATTTTTCCAGGGAGGCTTTAAAAACTTCATAGTTCTCAGTGCGCTTCGAAATAAATTTTTTGTCCTCCAACCCCTCGTCCACTATGATTTTCATCATGCCCATAAGCAGGGCCACATCGCTGCCGGGACGGTTGCTGAGCCAGAGTGTAGCGTTACGGCAGAGGTCTATCTCCCTGGGGTTTATTACAATCAGTTTGCTGCCTTTTTTGACCGCTTTGGTTATCTGCATGCCTATGACCGGGTGCGCTGCCGAGGTGTTGGAGCCGACAGCCATGATGCAGGCAGCTCCGCTGATTTCCTGAATGGAGTTGGTCATAGCTCCGCTGCCGAAGGTCTCGGCCAGGCCGGATACCGTCGGGGCATGGCACAGGCGGGCGCAGTGGTCGACATTATTGGTGCCCAGGACTGTCCGGGCGAATTTCTGTATAACGTAATTATCTTCGTTAGTGCACTTGGCCGAGGCAATAACCGCCACCTCGTCCTTATTGTACTTGAGGAAAGTTTTTCCTACCAGTTCCAGGGCATCTTCCCAGGAAGCCTGTTCCAAGTCGCCGCCATCATCCCGAACCAGGGGTGTCAGCAGGCGGTCTTCGTGGTTTACAAATTCGGTGATGCCGTACCGGCCCTTGACACAGAGATAACCGCGGTTGGACGGGGCATCCTTGTCTCCCCGGACAGAGGCAAGCTGGCCGAAATACAGGCCCAGGTAAATACCGCAGCCCACGCCGCAATAGGTGCAGACGGATTTTACCTCTTCGGTAGGCACCCTGAAAACCTTTTCCAAAATAGCGGCGGTGGGACATTTGGCAACGCAGGAACCACAGGAGATACAGGTGGAATCTATTATCTGTTTGCCTGTTTTGGGCCCGATGTGGCTGGAGAAACCCCTGCCCTTGACCTCCAGGGCGCTGGCTCCTACCACCTGGTCGCAGACCCGGACGCACTTGCTGCAAAGGATACACCGCCGCATATCGAAGTTGAAGAAGGGGTTGCTGGTATCGGATACGGCCAGCCAGGCGAGTTTTTTCGACACCCGCTTGTCCACGTTGACGAAGTTGGTCGCCTTCTGTAAATCGCAGTGCTCGTTCTTGGGGCACATCATACAGTCGTTGGCATGGTCCGCCTTTATAATCTCGATGATACGCTGCCTTATTTCCTTCAAAGCCGGGGAATTACTGCGTACAACCATTCCTTCGGCAGCTTCCAGTTCGCAGGAAAGGGGGGTGCCTTCCATGTTGTCCACTTCCACAACACAAAGCCGGCAGGCGCCGTTAGGTTTAAGGTCGGGATCGTAACAGAGAGCCGGGATATAAATACCGGCATCCAGGGCCGCCTGGAGGACCTTAGCGCCCTTTTTCACGGTAACCTTAGTGCTGTCTATGGTAAGGTTTATTTCATCCATTGGTTAGCCTCCAACAAAAAACTATCCGGTGGGCTCTTTGACAGGGTAAAATCGGTGAAGTGACATAAAAATGCACAAATATTCCTGAGATGAGGCATAATAAAACGATAATAGTTTCGATGGCAAACACAGGCTTTTATAATATCACAGATACGAAAAAAAAGAAAAAAAGGTTCTTTAAATCCCCCTTAGTCCCCCTTTATTAAAGGGGGAAATGGGGGATTTGTGGCGTTTCGCGGAAGGCTTTTTCAAACGAGGCTCCGGGGACATTGAACCAGCCCCGAATACTTTGAAATAGCCTGAAATACGCCTGCAATCCGTGAATGCACAAAATTTATGGTAAAATCCACGGACTGCGCCGGAAGCGGGTCTTGACTGAATAAGTCCGGGGCCGTCATTCCGACCGGGTGCGTTTGCCACCCAGCAAAGTTAAACAAAAAGGAGGAATAAAAGGTGAGTTACAGTGATTTAAGAGAGTTGTTGGCTGCCTTGGAGAAAAATGAACTCCTGAGACACGTCAGTGCGGAAGTGGATAAAAACTGGGAGATAAGCATGGTCATGCGCTGGATCTACCAGGGATATTCCGAGGACAACAGGTTCGCCGTCTCCTTCGACAAAGTTAAGGGCTTTTCTATCCCCGTTGTGGTAGGGGCTTTCGGCGGTTCTTATAAAACTTACGCCCTGTCACTGGGAATCGACCCCCACGGCCCTAAGTCCGAAGTGATGGCAGCCATACGCAAGCGCTGGGCCGATGCCCTGGGGAAACCCATTCCGCCGGTCATGGTCGGCAAGGGAAGCTGCCAGGAAAATGTTTTAAAAGGCGGCGATATCAACCTGCACAGGTTCCCCGTGCCGGTCTGGACGCCGGAAAAAGACGGTAACTGGAACCGTGGTCTGGGGTTCCTCACAGCTCCCTGCCATATTACCAGGGATCCCGACAGCGGCGCTTATAACATGGGTACCTACAGGTCCATGCTCAGGGAAAACCCCGCGGAAATGGGAGTTAATTTCAGCCTGGGTTCCCACATTCAGGGCCATGTAAAAAAATACGAAGGACGGGGTCTGCCAACACCCGTTGCCACCCTCATCGGCGTGGACCCTGCCGTGGGACTGGCTTCCGCTACCCGCATCCCCGGGGATATGGATGAGCTGAGCGTTGCCGGAGGATTGAGGGGGAGTCCTGTGGAAATGGTAAAATGCCTGACTATCGACCTGGCTGTTCCGGCTTCCTCCGAGATAGTCATCGAGAGCATAATCCGCCCCCGGAGCGAACGGCCCCATGACATCGAGGGGCCGTTCGGCGAGGTCACGGGATACCAGGGATGCGCCACTTACAGCCCGGTCATGGAGGTCCAGTGCATCACCTTCAGGAATAATCCTATTTACCAGGCTTACATCAGCCAGATGCCTCCCAGCGAAAGCAGTAAACTGAGGCACGTGGGCATGGAAGCCCTTACATTGAAAAAACTCCTGGACGCCGGCATCGAAGGTGTGGAGGACATCAACATGCCCGAAAGCGCCCAGGGCAGGTTTATTATTGTCTCCATAAGAAAAACCGATGATTCCCACCCGGAAAGGGTTGCCAGGGAGGTTTTCAACATACTTCAGCCGCGGTTGGGCAAATTCGTTGTGGTTACGGATGACGACATCGATATCTACGACCTGGACAATGTCCTCTGGGCGCTGACCTTCAGGACAACCCTGACCCCTGAGAAGAGGGACATCCACTTCATCGAAGGTTTAAGCGCCAACGCCCTGGACTATTCCGCCGCTCCTTCCCTCGAAGCCGAACTGAAAAAACGTTCCGGGGAACACACCTGGCCCGGAGTGGGAGCCTTCATTGACGCCACCAGGCCCTACATCCCGTATCCCGTGGTGTCCCTGCCGCCGGCCAGGTACCTGGAACAGACTAAAAAGGACTGGGCGCGCTACGGCCTGCCGAAACTGGAAAAGGAAGCTTTACCCAGGACCATCGTCGTTGAAGAGAGG
The DNA here is from genome assembly GCA_030689845.1 of Dehalococcoidia bacterium. GTDB lineage: Bacteria > Chloroflexota > Dehalococcoidia > JACQUA01 > JACQUA01 > JAUYHV01. Next base: position 2,973 of record JAUYHV010000224.1, on the reverse strand, counting down.
TACCTGGCGGAAGGGAAGGCTACCATGGACCTCATGCCCAGGTCCTAATATGCGAGCCCTTTTTTCATTCCCCGGGTATTGAGAAGGAATTTCTCTCTTCTCTGTCCGGGATTACCTGCCTGGCAATAATTCAACCAGGTACAGGCCGGGACTTTTTACAGGTTGAGTATCCGTGCAGCATTGCCACCAGGTACTTTGTTTTTACCAGGTGGAGTTGGATTGCACACATGTCAGAATCATACACTATTGGTAGGGTTCATCACACAAAACGTCAGAATGTTACCTCTCGGGTTATTTGCACTAACCAGGTCTTGGTTGAGACCGAATATAGATACGCAGACAGCACATAAAACCGTACACTAGATGAAACCATTGATTCGTGGGACAGAGTTCCTACTCGTGCTTCTCAGATAACAGCTTAAGTGTAAATTTGCCATCGGAGATGGAGTTTAGCAACACTATGCACACATTTCTAAAAAAAGGAATAAATCTCCCAACCTCCGCCGCTTGCCCCAGGCTAAGCTGGGTAACTCCCAGTATATCCTTTCCAGTTCTGATATGAGCGCACTTGTCCCTCAGAGCATGCAGATACTGAACCAGCGAGAGTTGAATGCTCATTTTATTAAATTCAACGGAGAATTGACTGAGAAACGCATCCAGTTCATCATTTAGCCATTTGCCATGTTTCTTAAAGTGATTCTCCAATATCTTGTAGAGCGAGAGATAGCGATATTGAAGTGGTATCTTCTTATCTAAAGCATCAGTCAGTAATTTGATTTCAGTACGTTTGTCCCAAGTACCTACGAAAGCATTACGTACCGCTACCGCTGGAAAGGCTGGGCGCTGTCCCTGTAGTTCCTGTATAGATATGCCGTAAGAGTATTGCTTACCATCTTCGGGAAACGCCCACATTGCGTAACGAGCAATCTCAGTCTCAGAGTCATACGTTAGCCGAAGGATAGAAACGAGGTGTTCTTTAACTGTCTGTAGCAATTCAACGTGTTCTTGCTTGAACTCCTGAATGTCTTCACCCGCAAATCCCGGAATCTTAAGCCGAATAAAATCTGGCTGTCCCTCAGAATCACAAAATAGCGCAAGTTCACATTTGCCAAATTGTGTCTCTACTGGGATTGAAAAAGCTGGCTGTAAGGAACCGTTGTCCTCATACCCAGATTTAAGTGGCTCCACAAACCAGTAATAGAAACAGCTTCTGGTGGGTTCATTATGATTCGTGTTCATCGCGTACCTTACCAATAATTCTACATCGGACAGGCCTTGCCAACAAGGCAGACATACCCGGGGCTGTGAATATGGCAGTTCTTCTCTTATAGAACATCAAGCCAAACTGTAAACTCTTTCAAATACGTGCTTATAACTGCAATTGTACCTATCGTGCTATAATTACTATTCAGATGAAACCCGTAATCAACGTGAGGCGAGGCGATAAATGGATATTTCACAGGTGCGAATTTGTTTCGTTGCTGTACTAAAAAAACTCAATTGGGATAGCCCTAGCCCTAGACAGTTTGGCGGCTCTATCTATGACCAGATTGCTAAATATGCAGCGGACCTGGGATTCATACCACCTTTGAAAACAGGCCAGGAACCGCTCGAATCCTCTGATAAAGTTAAGGCCCAAGAAGTATTCTGGTCATTCATTGTTCAAGGAATACTATTACCAGGATATAATGATCAACATCTTGATTTACCTTTTTTCAGACTTACCGAGTATGGGAAATCGGTTCTTGACTCTCCTGATCCTATACCTTATGACATGGACGGGTACTTGGAACACCTAAAATCCGTGGCACCAAACATCGATTCAATAGCTTTGACTTATGTGACAGAGGGTTTAGATTGTTTCGCACGAGGCACCTACGCGGCTTCTCTTGTTATGTTGGGTGTGGGTTCTGAGAAGCTGATGCTTGACTTAGCTCAGGCTCTTCAGCAAGCCTTACCACCGGTAGCGGCCACCAAAATGCAGAAAAGCATTGATGAAGACAAAATCTCAAGAATATACTTGGAATTAAGGAAACAATTGATTCCCCATATAAAAACGCTACCCCTACCTATAAAAGATGGACTTGAATTGTTGTTAGATGGTGTGTTCACTATAATTCGCATTAATCGAAATGAAGCAGGTCATCCAACCGGAAAGCATTTTGATAGACTTAATGTCTTGGGGCTGTTTTCCATTTTCCCGTTATATTGTGAGAAAGTGTCACAGCTTATTGAATATCTGCGAAGCGAGCCACTAAAAGCAGACTGAACGAATAGCCATACAATGAAGTCACATTCCATCTTTATGTGACACACATTGGCCTGATTTACGTCACATTAATATAACCGGAAAAAATATTAATATCGGCGGGTGCAGAGAGTAACCTTACGGCTTGAGGCCCGGGCGGGAGAATAATACTCCTGTCAATATTGGAAAGGCTGTTTCCTTTGAGCCCAACGTGCGGGTTGGGTCCGGTGAATGTATATTTTATTTATAAAATCGGGACTCGGGGTTGCTTCTCCGGGTTTTTATTGTAAAATAGGGTTTATCATGCGGGGTGTGTTTCTCTATCACGGCATACCGTTGCATCCGTGCCGGGCATTCCCCGGAGATGTTTTATCTCTGTAAAGGTTAGTAAAACTTATTGTTAAGGAGGCTGGATGGCTAAACAGGTAATCGAGACCGATGTCCTGGTGATAGGAGGAGGGCTGGCAGGCTGCTGGGCGGCCATACGGGCCAGCGACTTTGTTGAAAACGTAACACTGATAGACAAAGCTGTTGTTGCCCGCAGTGGCGCCAGTACCTTCACCAACAGTATGCTGGCGCCAACACCTGACGGGGAATTTGACGCATGGCTGAAGGAAATCGTGGAGGCCGGAGAGTATCTCAGCAACCAGGAGTGGGTCAGAAACACACTCATTGAACAGCCCCTGAGGATAGAGCAGATGGCAGGCTGGGGAGTCCCTTTTGAA
>JAUYHV010000209.1 GCA_030689845.1 Dehalococcoidia bacterium | reverse complement strand
TGATCGGCAGTCTAATCTTACTTGTTGTGGGGATATCACAAGCTTTTACGGAGATTGCTTACCTGCTGAGCGTTCCAATTATTATCACACCAATTACCATTTTTTTCGTCACGCGATATCTTAGCCAATGTGAAGCAAAATACGACATCCTAAACCGTTTGAAATTTGGTACTGTAATATTGGCGGTGCTGCTCATAGGGGGGCTTTCTGTAACTTCCTATTACGCCTACAGTTATATCTCAAACGACAACTATGACTCTGGTTTGGTACAAATGAGAGAAATAGCTCAGACTTTAAAAGCTTACGATTCTGATTTACAGAACAAGTATGTTATGGCAGTTCACCCAGCCAGTTCTTATTACTTGGACAGCAAGTTTCTGGCGGCTCCTACCTATTACGAGGGTGATATCACGGGGCTTGTACAATATAAGGGTCTGGATCCTTTAATTAAACAATTCGCCCCTAAGTATCCGTCTGGACTCAGTGCACTTAGAGCTGACTATCTTATCTATAATGAGGATCTAGCAAACCGCCTACCACAGTACTCTTATCTTTTCGATCCAAGCTCCGATAAAGTTCCAGACAATTTCAAGCTAGTCTACTGGTCCGATGCAGTTGTAGTTTATGAAATCACCAAGTAATACGATGGGAACAGAAGCAAAACGAAACAACAAACCGAGCGACCGCTTTTTGGGAACTGGGTGCTGCGGTTTGGATGGAATGGATTCAGACTATATCCTTCCACTTTTCCCTGACCCTTTTCGCCAGTTCGGGGCTGATTTTTATCTCCTGGGGGAATTCATTTATCCATTCGTAGGGCTTGCAGGCATCGATGATAGCCCGGGAGTTGAAGTAGCCGCCTTTTGATTTTGGAAGGATAGGGTCCATGACGGTACTCCAGCACCTCCGTATGATATCTATGTCTTTTTCCGGGTCTGACCGCGTACACATTGCCCACAATACTTCAGGTATATTCGTTGGGTCTATGTCCTCGTCAACCACGATAACGTACCGGCCGAAGAACCCTTTCCGTGCCAGTTGAGATGCCAGGAGAGCGGTCTGCTTGGCATGTCCGGCGTACCTTTGTTTGATGGAGACTATGACCAGCATCTGGTTTGCAGCTTCACCCATCCAGACTCCGCGTATGTCGGGGACACCCGAGGTTTCAAGGTCGTTGTAAAGGATGGCGCTGGTTATTATCCCGCGGTAAAAACTCGAGTCGCTGGGGGCCTTACCGGGGGGTGAACCCATTAAGATGGGATCATTCCGGTAATAGACCCGTTGTACTTCAAGAATATGGGTAGGCGTTTCCCCGCTGGCGTAATAACCTGTCCACTCCCCGAACGGCCCTTCGGGCATGGTCTTGTCAGGAGGGCAGAATCCTGCGAGAACAATTTCACTGTCTGCAGGCATAGGCAGCCCTGTTACCTCTTCCTTGATGACAGGTAAAGACTCGCCCATTACCGCCCCGATGTATTTAAACTCTCCTCCTGGGGGCATTTCGCTGCTGGCTGTGCGGAATATCAGGGGATGGTGCCCTACGGACACCAGCACAGGACTGGGCTTGCCCCTGGCATGGTATTTGTCAACATGGATTCTCCCATGTTTCCCCGGGATTATAAACAGGGCGGTGGTTTTTTCGTCATGGACCTGGACGCGGTATGTTCCCATGTTCACCTGTCCGGTATCCGGATCTCCAGTGATTACTGCGTCTCCCGTGCCTATGTAGCGCCCTCCATCCATCTCGTGCCATTTGGGAACCGGGAATTTCCACAGGTTTATAGAATTTCCTGAATCCACGTTTTCCAATACGGGCCCGGAAGTGACCCATTTCATCGAATATTTATCGAGATCGCTTTCCCACTCTTTTAACTTTACCCGGAATATATTTACAAGCTCACCCGGGGAGGTGACGGGAGGAACGTTGAAGGTAAGGGCTACCCTGCGGGTATTAGAAGTGGAGCTTGTCAGCACCCGGAATCCTTGAGGATAATCCTGGATATTATCGAACAGCAGGGCCATGGGATTATTCCTCCTCCAGTTTAAAGCTGTAATACAGCCTATCTCCAGTTCCCAGTTAGCGCCGTTTAGGTTTTGCAATTCGCCGG
>JAUYHV010000208.1 GCA_030689845.1 Dehalococcoidia bacterium | reverse complement strand
TGGGAACGTTCGCCGTATTCGTGGGGATGGAGGTGGACGCGGCGTTTCCGCAGGTTCCAGAAAATCTGTGTTCCCAGGAAGACCAGCATGATCCCCACTAAAAACTCGAATATCAGTGCAAGCCGGGCCGGTAAAGAGAATTTAACCAGGAGCACCAGTACGCCCGCCAGCAGCAGCGTGGCGGTATGCCCCAAGCCCCAGGACATGCCGATCCAGATGGCTTTTAAAGGACTTTTATATTCGCTGACAATGGTGGATACGGCTACCAGATGGTCCGCATCAAAAGCGTGACGGATCCCCAACAAAAGACCCAGTGCCAGGACAGCCCATATCGTCGGGTCCATTTAATCACCCTCCAAAATTCGTTTCCCCTGACATATTCAGACCGACCCTTTTTGTGTAATGCAGGTATGGACGCGATTATTAGCCCAAGTTTACCATAAATTTATGGTTTTTTCTCAACAGGCAGCGGACAATTACAATAACCGAAGCCAATGCACGGTATTTTAATCCCACTTACCAGTTTTTGATTTTATCACTTTACGCGCGGAGGTTTCAATAATTCAGGGACTGTTATAAATCCGTTTATCAGCCGGAGAATAATGGTAAATGAAAAAGTGCCAGGGGAGCGGCCCGCTATTTGCCGAGGATATTCCCCGCTATCTGTTTCCCCAGTTGTATCGCCTGGTCAATCTCCTCCTCCGACGGCGGCCCCTGGACTTCCAGGGTTCCAATGGTCTCAAAGCCCAGGGCATCGACCTGGGCCTTCATCTGTGTCATGGCCCCTCCACTCCACCCGTAGGAACTGAAAAGGGCGACTTTTTTGGTCCTGGGCCGGAGATACTTCAGTAGAATAAGGCCAAACGAACCCACGGGATGAACATTGCCCGTGACGGTGGGAGCACCGAAGACTATAACGCTGCAGTCTAAGAGGTCCCCGGCGATGTGGGAAGTATCGGCGTTTACCAGGTTGTAGGGTACCGCCTCCACTCCCTCAGCCGAGATAGATTTTGTGATAACCTCGGCCAGGCGCGCCGTTGCTCCATACATGGAAACGTGGATTATGACCGCTTTTTTTAAGAGCGGGCCGTTTATCCATTTATCATAGGCTGAGAATATTCTCCCGGGATTCCTCCAGACAGGCCCGTGACTGGGGCCGATAATAAGGGGATCGCATGCCTTTGCTTTTTCCAGGGCTTTCCCGGCCATGGCTATGAGAGGCATCATAATATCGGCAAAATATCTTTTAGCCTGGACTACAACCAATTCACCGACCTCGTCGTCAAAAAGCAGGTCCGAAGCCAAATGTGTGCCGAAAAAGTCGCAGGAAAAGAGAACCCTGTCTTCCGGAACGAAGGTAAACATGGTCTCGGGCCAGTGGACCCAGGGAGCTTCTATGAACCGCAGTGTCTTTCCTCCAAGGTCTATGGTATCACCATCTTTGACAACCATTGTCCTTTCGTCGCCGACCCCATAAAACTTTTTGGCTATCGGAGCGCCTTTTTCCGTGAGTACCAACTTGATATCAGGGGCCTCAGCCATAATCCTGGAGATGGAACCGCCGTGGTCGGGTTCCCCATGGTTCATAACAAGGTAATCGATTTTTCCCGGAGCTGCCTTAGAAATAATTTTATTTAACCATTCATCCGTAAAACCGGCATGGACGGTATCGATAAGGGCTACCTTTTCTTGCCCTACGACCAGGTATGAATTATAGGATGTCCCGTAGGGAAGTGGAATCAGGCTGTCGAAAAGGCGGCTCTGCCAGTCCTCGACTCCCACCCAGTGGATTGAAGAAGCTAATTGAACGGTTTTATAAATTGGTTTCACGGTAAATACCTCCGGTGTTCACTTTAGACTATTATAGTACACACGGCGGCGGATGGGAAAATTTTCCGGCTCCGTACGCGGAGTCCCGGTTTATCGAGACAGAATGACAGGGAGACCGGGCGCAGAATGACAGGTATTTCACAGCAGCGTCTCATTTCCGGCTCAATTCCTTCATTCCGGCAGTGAGGCTCCGTTAACTGCTGTCAGGTAAATTGTTCCAGCAGCGCACCCACCCGCTTCGGGTCAATGGACTGGTCCGTCAGAGGCCCCGCTTTAAGAGCCGGGAAATTATCTTCCAGCGTCGGTCTCTGTCCCTGGTAGATTACTCCAATGGGTATTCTGTCCCCCCATTCCTGGGATTTCTTAAAAGCTGCAAACCTGTCGCCGGGATTATAGTCTTTTTCCCCGTCAAGCCTGTATACCCGTTTACTGTACCACTCGTAAGTGTTCTTATGATTGTAGGAAACGCAGGGCTGCAATATATCAATCAGGGAAAAACCTTTGTGCTGCACCCCTTTGCAAATAAGCTGCACAAGATGCTCTTGGTCGCCAACGTAACCCCGGGCGACGAAGGTGGCCTCGGCTGCTATGGCCACCGCCAGGGGATTCAGGGGCATGGTTGCCCCGTGAGGGGTCAACTTTGTGACAAAACCGAGCTCGCTGGTGGGTGAGGCCTGGCCTTTTGTAAGGGCATATACCAGGTTGTCATGGACCAGGTAGGTAATATCAGGGTTGCGCCGGGCGGTATGGAGGAAATGGTTCCCTCCTTCCCCATACCCGTCCCCGTCCCCGCCGACGGCAAATACCGTCAACCAGGGGTTAGCCAGCTTGGCACCCGTCGCCGGCGGCAAGCTTCTGCCGTGCAGGCCGTTGAGAGTGTTGCATTTCAGATAGTGGGGCAGCTTGGCTGCCTGTCCGATACCCGAGACGATAAGAACTTCGTGGGGTTGTTTATTCAATTGAACAAGGGCTTCCTTCAAAGCCCCCAGTATTCCGAAATTGCCGCAACCGGGACACCACGCCGATACCCGGCCTTCGTATTCTTCTATCCGGACCATTACCCCACCTCCTTTTTTATTCGCTCGACGATATACCCGGGTGTTATGGGACGCCCGTCATATCTTAAAATTTTATTTTCAATGTGAATCCCCGTTTCCGCCCTTATAAAGTGGGCCATCTGGGCGGTAGCGTTCTGTTCAACCATGAAAGCCTGGCGGGGACTGCCGAAACCCGCGGCGAAACTTTCGGCGGGGAAAGGAAAGATGTCCCGCAAGCATATCATCCTCGCCGAAATTCCCTGCTGGTTCAGGATATCTACCGCTTCCCTGATAGCTCCGAAAGAACTGCCCCAGCCCACCAGCAGGAGTTCCGCGTCCTTCAGTCCGTAGCCAAGTGGAGGTGTCATATCGTGTTTTGCCTGTTCCAACTTTCTCAGCCGCTTTTCCACCATGAGTGTCCTGATACCGGCATCTTCCTCGATGTGCCCTTCCTCATCATGCTCATCCCCGGTGGTGACAACAACAGCGCCGTCTTTACCCGGGAACGCCCTGGGCGATATCCCGCTTTCCGTAAAAGCGTGCCTCTTGTAACCCTTTTTTATACTTTCCCCATCAGCCAGCAATCCACGGTCGATGGTGACCGTGGAGAGGTCGAATTTATCCGTGGTTCCGTAAGATGCGGCCTGGTACTGGTCGCTGATCAAAATCACCGGAGTCTGGTATCTTTCCGCCAGGTTAAAAGCCTGGACGGTGGCATAAAAGGCATCTTCAATGTTTACGGGCGCTATGACGAACCGGGGGAATTCACTTTGCGATGCGTGGATAATAAATTCCAGGTCTCCCTGCTCCGTCCTCGTTGGAAGCCCGGTGCTGGGACCCGGCCTCTGGCTCTCGACGATAACCATAGGCGTTTCCGTCATGCCTGCCAGGCCCAGGCCTTCGACCATAAGGCAAAAACCGCCGCCGGAGGTTGCGGCCATGGCGCGGACGCCTGTGAATGAGGCCCCGATGGTCATATTTGCGGCGGATATTTCATCCTCTGCCTGGAGTACTACCATTCCGAACTCATCCGCCTTGCCGGCAAGATATTCCATTATCGAGGTGGCCGGGGTCATGGGGTAGCTGGTCATGAATTTACAGCCGGCAGCCAGGGCTCCCAGAGCGATGGCATCGTTTCCATGCAGCAGCATTCTTTTTTGCCGGTTCAGTACGGGTAAAGTCAGGTCGACTTTACCCGGCAGGTTTTTCCTGGCATAATCGTAACCCGCCCGGGCAGCCCGGATATTGCCATTAACAATCTTCTCGCCGCCGGAACTAAACTGCTCGGCAATGGCCTGTTCCAGCAGGGAAAAATCAAAACCAACTACACCCAGGGCTGCTCCCGTGGCAACAGAGTTAGCCATGCCCTCCTGTCCTCCCTCCGTTTTACCCAGTTGTTCCATAGAAATGCCCAGGTCAATTACCCCGCCCAGCGCTGCTTTAACCCCGTCGCGGTCGAAAATGACCCCTCCCGTTTTATCCCCCGCCACCTTCTTCAGGTGCCGGTTTATGGTTTCCTCGTTGAGGGCGATAAGCAAATTAACGTCTTCGGAAATCGCTGCCACCGGTTTGTCGCTGATTCTGACGCGGAAAAAGTTATGGCCTCCTCTTATCCTGGATTCGTAGTCCTGGTCGGCAAAAACATAATACCCACCCCTGCTGAAAACCCTGGCCAGGAGGAAACCGACAGTGGCCACCCCCTGCCCGGCCTCACCCCCTGCCATCATAGTGATGTCCATGGCTGAAACCTCCTTAAAATGGCTGCTTTAATGGCGAATTTCAAACAAGATCTCCCTGTAATCCTTCCATCCCCGCCGCTGACCTGGCCACATCCCAGCAGTAATCATAAAGGTGGAGACCCTTACTGGAAACAATCAGTTCCCCGTCTTCCACACCGATTTCGCAGGCCATAAACTCCTTTAAAAGCTGTATACCGCCGAGGTTTGAAGGAAAACCGGCCCAGAGGTCCCAGGAACGGAAGTACATTATGAAATTCAGCTTGCCGTCCCTGACCCGCGTGTCTATACCCCTCAGGCATGGGGGGTCCTCGAGAAAAATAGACTGGGGTTTACCCACCGTCATGTATCCCTGGTTGGTATTATGGCCCTGTTCCCGGTACATTTTTATTACCTCGGGAATTTGTACTTCCAGGTCTTCCCCGTAGGTATATTGCTCGTTGTCCGCCCGGAGGGAGGTCAATAAATAGGACATGTAGTTTTCAATGTAGTCCATGGAAGTAGGGGCGGGTATTCCCGGCTTAACATCCGGTACTAGCGGGCGCATCGATGGCTTTTCTACCTG
>JAUYHV010000206.1 GCA_030689845.1 Dehalococcoidia bacterium | reverse complement strand
GAAATACTTTCCGAGGCTTTGTTTGGATGGGCGGGATTCAACTTTAACCAGGTTAATGTTGTGCTCGGCAAATTCCTTTAATACATTATATAGCTGCCCTGGTTTGTCCTGATCAAAGGAAAAGCATAAAGAGGTCTTATCCCTACCCGTGGGTTCATGGTCGGTCAGGGCCAGGACAACGAAGCGTGTTACATTCGGAGAGTGGTCCTGGATGCTACGAGCTAAAATTTGTGCCCCATAAAGCTCAGCGGCTCTTTCCGAGGCAATGGCGGCCGCTGGAATGGAACTCGCCAGCATTTCTTCCGTGGCGGCAGATGTACTTAAAGCTGCGACAACCTGGGCTTTCGGGAAGCAGCGTTCAATAAAATTCCGGCACTGGGCCAGAGCCTGGGGGTGGGAAAATACTACGGCAACATCCTGGATCCTGGTGCCTGATTTTACCAGGATACAGTGTTCAATAGGGACAACAATTTCTTTACGGATAAACACCCTGAACTCCTGGATGAGCAGGTCGAGGGTATCGTTAACAGAACCTTCCATGCTGTTTTCAATCGCAACCACGCCCTCTTCCACCATCCCGGATCCAACGGCAGCTCCCACTGCTGAAACGGAGGGGAAAGGGATCAATTCTGCCTTGGGTGCGTACTTCAACGCTGCAACCTCTGTGAAGCTTCCGGCCGGTCCTAAAAAACCAACGTGTTCAGGCATATTTATTTCTTTTCTGCCGTGTTCCTGGTGAGCTCATCGCGTAATTCCTCTTCGAGATCATGCCTGGTTACAGCCACGATTTGATCGCCTCTTTCGAGAATTGTATTCTGGGACGGAATCAATGGTTTTTGTCCCTTTCGAATTATTAAATTTAGCACGCAGTCTACAGGTAATTTTAACTCCATGACCCTTTTACCAATAGCCCAGCTGTCTTGAGGCAATCTTATCTCTACGAGTTCCAGTTCACCCTTTCCCAGGGAGAAAAGGTGCACAAGCTGGTGAGTCGGAACCTCCTGCTCTATGTGTTCAAGAATGATAGCTGTTGAGCTCACGGTAACGTCGACCCCGAGTTTCTTAAAGAGAACGTCGTTTTTGGGATTATTTACCAGGGCAATAGTCCGGGGAACCTGGAATGTCCTTTTTGCTACCTGGCAGGCTACGAGATTGTCTTCGTCACCGTCTGTTACCGCTATGAACATGTCACACCTGTTTGTGCCGGCTTCTGCCAGGGTGGTCGTTTCACACCCGTCGCCCCGCAAGCAAACGCTTCCCAGTTCTTCGACTATCCGGTCGCATCTTCCCCCTTCCCTTTCAATAATCAATACTTCCTGCGCTTCGCTTAGAAGCGCTTTGGCGAGATAGTATCCAACTTTACCGCCGCCGACAATAATGAAATACATACTATCCTACGATTTGATCCCTCATGAGTTCGCTGAATATCTTGGTGGGAGAAATGGCCTGGACGCCCAGATTTTTGTAAAGGTTTTCTCTTAAAGGGTCGTATATACGGCAAAGAACTTTTGGCGTTTTGAAGATAACGCGGGCGATTTGGGCTGCCATAATATTCCGGTTGTCACCCTGTGTAACCGCAACAAAAGCGTCGGCTTCCGATATACCTGCATTTCTGAGAACGTCTTCATCGGTCCCGTCACCGAGTACGACCGTGCCATGGAAAGTAGGGGGTAAACGCCTGAATCCGGCACCGGATATATCAAGGACGGTAACTTTATGGCCCTCGCTGTCCAACAGGGCAGCCAGAGTAGCCCCGGACCGCCCGCAACCCATTATTAGAATGTTCATGGGATGGAATATTTATTTCGGCAATACATGAGATTTATGGTTGCCATTTAACCTGGGTTCTTGTTTGTTTTCCAGCGTTTTAACGCTTGCTTCTCCCCCGTCCCCGATGGGCTCTCTGGTAACGATTACGCGACATGGGGCCGAGCGTAACACATACGGTAAAGTAGTGCCAAGACTATGTTGCCCGAAACGGCTTTTTACGGTCGCACCCATAACGATAAGGTCGATATCTCTTTCAATGCTTTCGTCAACGATTGCAGGCCCGGTTTCCCTTGCCTGTACCAGTTCGGTTTCAACTTCGTAATCTGCATCTTCCTCGGCAACGCGTTCAGCGTGTTCCATTATCTCTTCTGCCTTTTGCTGCAGGTCTTCAATAGTGGCTTCCAAAGGCAGAGCTCGCTCCACCTTTATTACGTGGAGGACATATACTTTGGCTTTACTTTTTTTAGCAAGCCTGCAAGCCAGCTTTACCGCTTCGTCATCTGCTTTCTCTCCATTTATAGGTACCAGTATTTTTTTATAGTCCATAAATCTCTAACTGTCTGATAAGTTTCAAATCCTTATCAACGGATGTAAATTATAAGGCCAGCGAGATTTTTTTGCAATACTAACTTACTTA
>JAUYHV010000203.1 GCA_030689845.1 Dehalococcoidia bacterium | reverse complement strand
ATAAGTTCCGTCCGGTTGTGAACCCCGAGCTTTTTCATAATTTTTGTCCTGTGGACAAGAACGGTGTTCGGGGCCATCCCAAGATGCCTGGCAATCTCAACACCCTTACGACCTTCTCCTATCATTCTGAGGACTTCCTTTTCTTTATCCGTCAGCCGTTCAAACGGGTCGCACCTCCCCGGGTGCCTGATAAGCTCCAGGTAGTCATCCACCATTGTCCTGGCGACGGATGGATGCAGATAATAGCTTCCCCTGTGAACGGTCAGGATAGCGGATATTAAATCTGACGCTGTCGCCCGCCTGGGGATATAGCCCGAAGCCCCGGCTTTCAAACCTTCCAAAATGCGGTCCCTGTCTTCATATTGACTGAGGAGCAGGACCCTGGTGCTGTAACTCTCCTTTTGGATGTGGCGTATCACTTCAGCCCCGTCCACAACCGGCATAGAAATATTTAACAGCACCACGTCTGGTATTATATCCCGGACCATTTCAATAGCCTTTTTCCCGTCGCCGGCTTCTCCTACAATTTCGATATCGTCGCATTTGTTCAGTAAAGAACAAATACCTTCCCTGAGAAGGGACTCTCCGTCGGCCACCAGTACTCTTACCTTTACCATTCAATCTTCTCCTGGATTCCTTCAGATATGCACACATTAACTCCCTATCTCAAGCACTTGTTCAAGCTTTGTATGGACAAAACAAGATAGCGCCGGGATGGGGCTGTGCCTTTTTTACAAACATATTTATTCGTGCTCGTTTTCATAATCCGGATGCCTCCGAAGAATAGGCATGTGGCTGACAATCCAACGGTAAACCAGGACCTCAATGGTGATAACCCCGATGACGATTAAAAATTCCCTCAAATCGAAAAACTCCCGCTCCGGAAGTTGCCAGTTGAGAGCGATTAACGAAACGTTTATCCGGTTAATTACCACACCTATAATGGTCAATAATGCCGTAAATTGTACAAGCCCTACATTTTTGCTCCGGCTTCCCAGGGCAAAAAGAATGCCTGGCAGCAGCACAAAGCCCAGGATTTCAACAAGGTACCAGTAACCATAAGTCGTGTTCAGTAAGCTCCAGTGGTTTCCATGGGCAAGGGCTATTATTTTGACCGCGAAATAGGTTATTAGTACTAAAGATACTCCTTTACCCAGACCGAGGGTGATTTTGTCTATACTTGCCAGGTATTCAGCATCGGCCTGCTCTTTTAAAAATCTGCGGGTAAGATAAGTCACGAAAATAACCAGGCACAGTCCCCCGGCAATAGCGGAGTTGAGGAATAGAACGGGGAGATACGGGGTGTACCACAGGGGATGGAGTTTTCCTGGAGCAAGAAGAAAAAGCGCTCCCAGGGCCGATTGGTGAAGTGTTGAAAGCATTATCCCAAATATGGTAAGCCCGATGGTCAGCTTTATAGTCCACCTTCGCAGAACTTTCCAGCCAGCCCATTCAAATAAAGAGGGAACGAACTCAAGAAACTGGCAGGACAGGTAGAGGGCTACGTGCCAGGCCACAAGAAACAGTACCGAGGTCGTGCCAAAGGAAACGGCCATGGGATAGGGCAGCCTCCACGGCCGGCCCAGGTCTATTAGTAAAAAAATAACGGCAAAAAGGTAACCCAGGAAACCCAGCAGAACAGCATTCTTAACAACGGGTTCATAATGCTTCAGGCCAAAAATAAATACCACAGTACCCAGAACAAATCCTGAAGCTGAAAGCGGAACGCCGGAGAAAAGTCCGATGTTAAGGAACAATCCCCAGGGTTGGTCCTGGGATGCAGATGTTACCGCTCCCAACCCCATGGTATAGCGAACCACGATCAGGCCAAGTCCTACGAGGACAATGATCCCTGCAACAATATTGAAAGGAGTAGCTAATTTTTTCAGGTATTGAGGCATGGTCAATTCCTGAGTTGCTTCTTCCGGGACTCCTTTCCTGGCTGCACCGATCTGCTTTGTATACTCGCTCATGACTGGTTACCTTCTTTCTTGGTATTCTCCGTTCCTGCTTCAGCAGTCCTGGAGCGGTTTTTTGAGAAAAGGTAGACACCGCCGAACAAAGCCGGCCACATTACCAGAACAAGGGGAACGGCAGAGAGGAACTCTCTGGTAAATTCCGGTAATGGAGTCGTCCCGGTATCCGATGGGAAATCCATCTCTTCAAAGGCGATGCCAGAGATATAAAGCCAGTCAGTGCCTCCGAATTCATTTTCACCGTAGATATGGTCGATGTATTTATCCGGATTGCGGACGATTTTTTCCCTGGCCAGCTTTATCAATTCACTTCTCTTACCGAAGGTAATGGCTTCCACGGGACACTCAGAGGCGCAAGCGGGAACCTCTCCCTTTGAAATCCTTCGGGTGTAGCACATGCTGCACTTCCGGATAGCCGGGCTGCCTGCATCAAAATATTCGAAAGCCGGCACATAAAAAGGGCAGGCTGTCATGCAATACCGGCAGCCGATACAGAGGTTCTCATTGTAGAGCACAGGTCCATCCGGGCTCTTCTTTAATGCGCTTACCGGACAGGCAGAGGCACAGGCAGGTTCGGCACAGTGGTTACACTGCACTTTACGATAAACGGGCTCCCCGGTTTTAGGGTCGGCATAGCGGTTTACTACTGTGTAAGTCTCATTTGTATGGGCATTAACCCTTCTCTTCTCCTCAAAGACTGATTTGTCCTCGAAGGGTGTTGCCGGAGGCTCTAAATCGTTTGCCTTGTTACAAGCTTTCTCACAAATCCGGCAGCCAAAACAACGGGTTAGATCAGTCAGCATTCCATACCGGTCCGGCCAACCGTTAATCTCCCGGGCAAGACCTTTAGCGGGTTCGCCCAGAGCATCCCAGAGAAGAAGGGCGCCTGCCAATGCCGCGTTACCCTTCAGGAAACCCCTCCGGCTGATTTTGACTGTGCTCAAGTCTGGACTAAGTATAGAACGGGGCTTACATTTATTTGTGGTTTTTACGTCCAGCTTTTTTTCCATTATATTTTCAACCCTTCTAATATATGTGACAAAGCTGGCAGGTATCGTTTGTCCTGCCGGCATGATCAGCAGGCACTTTGGTAATACCCCCGATTTCTTCTCCATGACACATCAGGCAATCCTCGTGCCCCGCGACTTTATGGGGAAGCTTATTACTCGCCACAGCCTCTTCCACCTTGGCCTTGTGGCACAACTCACATTGGCCATTTGTAACCCCGTTACCGTGATCCGCAGGCAGCCCGGGAACTCCTGGAATTACTGCCCCGTGGCAACTCAGGCAGTTGCCTCTGCCGGCTAACGGATGGGATATGGAAAGGGGTGGGATAGCTGCCCGGGTATGGCAGCCTGTGCACTCAACGGGGCCCTTCTGATTTTCCTTATGGCAGCTGATACAGCGCAGATGGTAAACATGAGCGATACCCGGTTTGTTTAAATTGGCCGGGTCGAAAGAGGCGCCATGACACTCGTTGCAGGGAGGGAATTCGTTTCCGCTATAATGGTGGCACACAACGCAGCCAACCACTTTTTTCTGGTGGAGTTCATGGTCAAAATGGGCCGGCCCATACATCTCTACCAGTACCGCCGAGCTTAGCAAAGGCTTTTCAACCGTCGCCTCGGCTGTGGGAGCTGCAATTTCGGGGGAGTAGAGGGTAGAAGCCAGACCGGCGACTCCCAGGGCTACCACGATAAGAGGGATGATTCGCATTGCCAGCCCCTTCCCCCGGTAATTCAACAACTGCCAGAAAGCAAGGAACCCGAATATGAAAGCTATTGCTATCAGGTATTCCATTCCTTTGGTTACAGACATAAATTCTAAAAGGGTATTCATTTCACCCTCGCTGGATTATATTTTTTTAAAACCATTTTTATTTTGCCTTCCCAAATATCCGCTTAACGAAGATATAAACAATAGCAAAGACGAACACGATGGGAGAGAAGATTATGTAAGCCAACCCCACGAAAGGTCCTGCTACCATAACGACCGGTAAAGGAACTTTGCTGTACCTTGCCCCCTTTTGATCCGGCAAGCAACCACTCTCTCCGGCAATAGTCTCCATCTTCCAGCCGGGATGTTTAATGTAAAAACCCCCTTCAACCCATTGACCTCCGATATAGCCTGTCATTTTATATTCCTCCTTCCTTTAATAATCTCTCGAATCGGTGTTTTTCCCGGTGAATTTTCGTCCCGCTTTAATGATATAATGGCATTAATCTCTTGGGAATAGAGTCAAAATACCATCCCTCCAGCTCATAACCCGATACATCCTGGAATAAATAAAGTGCATTACCCCTGGATAGTGTCTTTATACAGTTTGAAGTTGGTAACTAACTCCTATGCATAGAGCGAGGAGCTTAGAGCTACAATGCTTTTCCTGGAAAATGAGTCAAAATACCATCCCTGCGACTAATATCCCAATACACCCTGAAATAAAAAAAGACACTACCCAACGGTAGTGTCTTTATACGACTTGAGTTTAATAACTAAGTCAGCGGTATAGAGCGGGCATCAGATATCGATAATGCCTTTGCTGATAGCATATTTAACAAGCTCGGTACGGTCATGGGCCCCGAGCTTGTCCATTAAATTGGTCCTGTGAGCTTGAACCGTCCTTACACTTATACCCAGGATATCGGCAATTTCCTTATTCTTCCTGTCCTCGGCAATATACATCAATATTTCTCGTTCGCGGCTGGTCAGTCCCTCGTAACTGGTTCGTCCTTCCCCGGTTTTCACCGTGTGCAAATAATCTTCAACCAGCATCCGGGTTATGGAGGGATAAAGGTACACATCTCCCTGGAAGACTGACCTTATGGCAGCAATTAACTCGGTGGACGCGGTAGTTTTTACCACGTATCCGGAAGCTCCAACCTGTAACATCTGTGACAAGTACTGGCCGGTTTCATGCATCGTTAATATCAGCACCTTTATTTGAGGATTCTTTTTCAATATTTGCCGTGTAGCTTCCAGTCCGTTTAATCCCGGCATAGTTATATCCATCAACACCACGTCAGGTTTTAAATGCTCGACCTTTTTTACTGCCTCCGCCCCTTCACCAGCCTCTCCCACAAGTTCCATGTCAGGAACCTTTTTCAAGAGTGACCTGATACCTTCCCTTAAAATGATGTGATCATCCGTTAAGAAAACCTTGATCTTTTCAATTGGCATTTTTCCCTCCTGGTAATGGTACTTCGACATGTACAGTTGTCCCTTTTCCCGGTTCAGAACTGATGTTGAAACTACCACCTAACAATGTTGCCCTTTCCGACATACCGTGTAAACCCAGGTTTTGCCTTACACCTTCCTTTTTTAAAGCTGCCTCCACATCAAACCCCTTCCCGTTATCCTCTACTTCCACGATGAACCGCGAGGTATCTCCGCGCATGCGTACCCTGACTTTAGTGGCTTCCGCATGTTTTCCAACATTTGTCAGGGCTTCCTGAATAATCCTGAACAACATTGTTTCAGTATATGGAGGCAGTTTCATTTTGGAATGGTCGGCGTCGATTTTGACGTCTATACCCCGTTTGACCAGGTAACCTTTGGCATACCAGTCTATGGCATTAAACAGACCGAGGTCATCCAATATGCTTGGCCGCAGTTCCAACGCCAGGTTGCGTATACCTTCCGCCGTCTGAATTGCCCGCTCCTTGAGAGTCCTTAGCTTTTGCCTGGCACTGTGGTATTTCTCCGGCAAGGAATCAGCAATCGTTTCCAGATTAATGGCCAGGGCAGCCATGGACTGACAGGCCTCATCATGCAGTTCCCGGGCTATTCTGCGGCGCTCCTCTTCCTGGGCTGAAATCAGTTTTTCCAGCAAATTCTCCCGGATCTTATTTGCTTCTTCAAGGCTTTGTGCGCCTCTGGCATTATCTACGGCGATGCCGATAGCCTCCCCGGTGGCCGACAACAATCGCAGGGTCTCCGCGTCAAATTTATTTGGCGTATAACTGGCAAGGCTCAGGGTACCTAACACCCGGTTTCTTGATTGAACCGGCAGACTGATATATGCCTGGAATACCCCGGTTTCCCCCTCGATAACAGTAGTCCTCGGACCAGCCGTAACATCGTTGACAATTATCGGCTCTCCTGATTGAGCTACCCTCCCAACAACACCATCACCCAGTTTCAGTTTATTTATTTTTTTAGCAAAGTCCGGCGACAGCCTCCTGTGGACCATCATAACCAGCAATCCTGATTTCTCATCCAGCAGGTGTACTGCACCCGCCTCTATGTCCAGAACTGTTAATATCTTGGTTAAAGCGTCGTTCAGTATCCTGTCTAAATCAAGGGACTGGTTTATGGTCGTGACAATTGCATTCAAGGCAGATAATTCCCCGGTTCTTTGCTGGACTTTATCTTCCAGGTCCATGTTCCATCTCGCCAGTTCCTGCCTTGACACTTCGAGTTCCCGGGTACGCTGTTCGACACTTCCAGCCAGTTCGTTAAAAGCCTGGGCAAGCGTACCGATTTCATCGTCGGTATCTTTCCTTGCCCTGACGGTGTAATCACCCCTGGAAAGGGTTTGCGCCGATTCTGCTAATCGGGAAAGAGGGTTCAAGACCGCCCTTTTAAGTGCAAAGGCAAGACCGCCTCCAATAATTAGAAGTGTCAATCCTCCCGCTACACCCAGTAGCATGGTTTGTTGCCTTGCCTGGTTATCTATGGAAGTAACATTCAGGCCGACTTTAATCGCACCCAGAACCTTCATTCCAGGATCATGACAACCTTGACATTCCGGTTTATTGAGAACGGGAGTAACAACCCGGAGTTCCCGGTGCCCGTTTCGTCTCTCGTTCTGCATAGAAACCTCGGCCGATTGCATGACCCGCCGGATCTCATCGGTGTCCTCCGTTATGCCGAACTCGGATTCCCCGCTGGAGGCAGCAATTTTGCCGTCAGAGGAGTAGAGGACAACATGGTTAACCATTTCTTCCTCTGTAATCCTGACCATCGCCTCCCGGGTATACCCGAGTTCACCCATCAACATACCTTGTTCCAGGGACCCCTGCACTGCCCTTGTCAGCGATATTGCCATCCGCTGAAATTGAGTTATGCTGGCTGTCCTTTGAAAATATAGCATCGCCCCCCCTGAAATTAAACCAAAGACAGTCAAAATCAGGGTTACCAGGAGAGGCACTTTTAACTGGAGTTTCAATGTTCTCTCCTTAGTTGAGATTGAGGAGTACTACCGATGCCCTGCGTTATATGGGAGGCTAAATCGTCATTTTGGATTTGTCTGAATCCCGGATAATAAATATCTCGACTCTTACGAGTATATCAAAGTACCTAATATAATTTTTCGGCTCTATCCGTTTATTATTCAGACAATGTTTATCTTATTTTTTCTTTATATATAATCTTATATTCTTGCCTATTGTTTGTCAAGTCTAATAATATATAAGATTTTTATACCTATTAATTACATTTATTTATCCCTCATTTGTTCAGTTAATTAACCTATACAGGAAAACGCTCAGTTTAACCTGCTCATAGGTACAATAGTCTTTAAACAGCGGGCGAATAAAGTTAAAAAAGACCTTCGACCTTGTTTAAATAAGGTGCTTCCTGACTTCATCCACACTTGACGGGGTATGCCCCAGTTGCTACACTGGCAACAATTATGATAGCTATCGGATTAACAGGCGGGATTGGAACAGGAAAGACCACAGTCGCTAAGATATTAAAGTCCCTGGGTGCCATGGTCATAGATGCCGATAAGCTTGGCCACGACGTGTTGCAGCCGTTTTCTCCCGTGTGGCATGAACTGGTAGCAGCTTTCGGAAGTGGAATACTTAACACAAATAGCGAAATAGATAGAGGCAGGCTCGGAGAAATCGTGTTCAATGATTCTGAAGCTTTAAAGCTTATCGATAAAATCATGCATCCCCATTTATATAATATAATCGAAACCGAAATTGAGAATTACAGACAACACAATGAAATGGTAATAGTAATTGAAGCTGCTGCATTCATCGAAGCCAACTGGATGCCCCTGGCTGATGAAGTGTGGGTTACAATCGCTTCAGAAAGCAATGTTATAAACCGGGTTGCCCGGAGGAGCGGATTGAATGAAGAACAAATACAGGCCCGTATCCATTCGCAAATGGCCCCCGGCGAGAGAGTAAAACATGCTCATGCCGTCATCGATACGGACTGCTCCCTCGAAGAAGTTCAAAAACAGGTTGAAACCCACTGGCAGCGTTTATTGAACAGTTTAAAAAAATAAACCCTTAGGCTGGGCATAACTTATCGGAGTAACTAACTTTAATGAAACAAACGAATTTTATGAAGCTATTCATGGAACCCCGCTCCATTGCCCTGGTGGGGGTCCCCAGGGATACAGGGCAGGATGCAAAAAATGTCCTTGAAAATTTGCTCACATATGGATACAAGGGAAGGATTTACCCTGTAAATCCCAATTGCAAAAAGATACTGGATATTGAAACCTTTTGTAATGTTGCTGACCTTCCGGAGACCCCGGACCTTGCTGTAATCATGACACCCCAGCACCTGGTTTTCCCCCTGGTCAAAGACACGCTGGAGAAAGGTATCAAGGCTCTGGTAGTGGTTGCCCAGGGTTTTTCAGACAGCGGTGAGGAGGGGAAACTCAAGCAGTCCCAGCTTGTAGATATGGTACATAGGGCCGGGGCGAGACTGGTTGGCCCGAATTCTTTCGGAGTAGCCAACGCCTTCCTGAATTTGAATACGGCCTTTGTCCTCACGGAGATGGAAAGAAAGGGGGTAGGAATAATTTGCCAGACCGGTTTTCCCTTCGTTGGTTTCCCCCAGATGATCATATTAGGAAAAGGGCTCGACCTGGGTAATACAGGAGACATTGACTTCGCTGACGGCCTGGAGTATTTCGAAAATGATGAGGAAACCAGGGTAATCATCCTTCATATAGAAGGGATAAAGAACGGGCGGCGGTTCATGGAAACAGCCAGAAGGGTTTCCAGGCTTAAGCCCGTGGTTGCATTGAAAACAGGGTGGAGTAAATCGGGGGAAGAGACAGCTTTATCTCACTCTGGTTCTTTGGTGGGAAATGACGATATTTACGAAGCTGTTTTCAAGCAGTCTGGCATTTTGAGGGTTCAAGACACGGAGGAATTTATCGATGTTTGCCGGGCCTTTCTCGCTTTTCCGCGACTGCGAGGCAGAAGACTGGCCGTCCTTACAATGACCATGGCCGGGGGAACCATGGCGGCAGACGCATGTGAGAAATACAACATGCGATTGGCCTCTTTTACGCCTGAGACGCTGAATAAACTCTCGGCAATTGCCCCTCCCTGGTTAAAATTCAGTAACCCGCTGGACTCCGGGGCCTTTTATTTTTCTAAAACCGGCCCCGTTGAAACCTTCCGGATAACAATGGAAGCAGTTCTCCTCGACCCCCAGGTAGACGCCCTGTTAATCGTAATTCCGGCCCTTCCTTTCGAACAGCGAATTTATGCGGAAATCGCATTTAACCTGACTTCCCGGTACCCGGACAAGCCGGTTACCCTGTGGTTGTACTCATCAGACAAAACCGGACAGGTCTCATCACATTTTGAAAGTACCGGACGGATATTGAATTTCGGAAGTATCGACAGGGCTGTCAGGGCGCTTTCCAGATTGGCTGATTACTCGGAATACCTGGATAGGGGCGTTCAGGACGGGCATACCGGTTGTTAATACTTTCGATAGGTCATAATGAACACAACAATGAAAAAAAAGGAACCTGAGATAGTCGAACAAATCAGGAAAGCCCTCAAGTATAGGAAAAAAGTAAAACTTGTTGAACCGGGGCGAGTACCAGCAGCCGTTTTGATCCCGTTGTTGATTAAAAAAGGAATACCTCATATTATCTTCACTCGCCGCACTGATAAAGTCGAGTATCACAAGGGTCAGATTTCTTTCCCCGGCGGAGCCGCGGAAGACGGGGAAACTGTTATTGAGACAGCCCTTCGCGAATCCGAGGAAGAGATAGGTCTCAACCCGGCTGACGTGGAGGTCCTGGGAGAACTTGATGACATGTTAACGTTGACCAGTAACTTTGTGGTTTCTCCCGTTGTTGCCAGTGTTTCATACCCTTACAGTTTTACTCCCAATCCCATGGAAACCGAGGAGATAATCGAGTTACCTCTGGAAGCCATCAGGGATGAAAAAAACTGGCGCGTGGAAGAGAACATAATGGAAAACGTTGTGCATCCCGAAGTCCATTTCCTGGAATATAACGGGGTTGTTATCTGGGGGGCCACGGCGAAAATACTGAAACAGCTTGTAGACATCTTAGAAGGCAAATATTAAATGGCTGAGGGTAAAAAACGCCTCCTGCTCATTGACGGAAACGCCCTGGTTCACAGAGCATACCATGCTGTTCGGCCCCTAACGGTGCGGAAAACCGGAGAACTTGTTAACGCGGTTTTCGGGTTCACCCAGATGCTGTTAAAGGCCCTATCCGATTTCAAGCCCGATTACTTAGCCTGTGCCTTCGATACCGCCACCCCAACTTTCCGCCACGAAAAATTCGAGGCTTATAAGCAAAACCGCCCCAAAACGGCCGATGAGCTTGTTGAACAGTTCCCCAGGGTCAGGGAAGTTGTTGAAGCTCTGGGTATACCCATGTTTGAACTTGAAAGGTACGAGGCGGATGACATCATCGGGACTCTTTCCCGTCAGGCTACAGACCATGGAATGGAAACGATAATTGTCACAGGCGATGCCGATGCCATGCAACTGGTGTCGCCGCAGGTCAGGGTTTTTACCCCCGGCAAGACCCTATCCGAAACGAACCTGTACGACGAACAGGGCGTGCTCAATAAATACGGGGTTCCGCCCTCTAAAATAATTGACCTTAAAGGGCTTGTTGGAGACCCGTCGGATAATATACCTGGGGTTAAAGGCATCGGAGAAAAAACAGGCCTGAAATTACTGGAACGATTCGGTAGTATTAATGGTATCTACGAGCACATCGACCAGGTAGAACCCGACAAACTCAGGGAAAAGCTGGTAGAAGGAAAGGCTATGGCGTTTAAAAGCCGGGAACTTGCCACCATAGACCGTAATACACCGGTTAAACTGGACCTGGTATCAAGTAAAAGCTCCGGGCACGACCGAAATAAAGCAATAGCCTTATTTCAGGAACTGGAATTCTCCAGCCTGATAAAAAAATTGACAGAGATTGGAGAGGATCGGCCTGTGGTTTCCCTGCCGGAATCCCCTACCAGGTTGGCGGGAGACTACAAGACAATAACTTCCATCCCGGAATTATCGAACATTACCCGCCATTTAGCGGAACTTCCATTGGTAGCTTTTGATGTGGAAACATCGGGTAAGAATTCTCTCCAGTCCTCGTTGGTCGGAGTTTCCCTGTGCGCCGCGGCTGGAGAAGCTTTTTACATTCCCGTCGGGCATTCAACTCTCGAGGGAATTAACCAGATACCATGGGAAATGGTCGCGGCATTGCTGAAGCCTCTGCTGTCCGGGACTAAACCCCAAAAAGTAGCCCACAATGGAAAATTCGACATGAACGTACTGACCAGATACGGTATTGAATTCCAGTCGATGGATTTTGATACTATGGTGGCTGCCTGCCTCGCGAGCGAAAAATCATTAGGCTTAAAGGACCTGGCATTCAGGAGATTAGGGTTGGAGATGACGCCCATCAGCGACCTGATAGGTAAAGGATCAAAGCAGGTGACAATGGACACTCAACCCATAGATATGGTGTCGGCTTACGCCTGTGCCGACGCCGATGCAACATTCCGCCTGTGGAAATTGCTGGAGGGTGAGATAAAAAAAGAAGGATTATGGGACCTCTTCAGCAACGTTGAGATGCCCCTCGTCCAGGTCCTGGCAGTAATAGAAAGAAACGGCATCCTTGTTGACTTTAATATATTGAGGAACATGTCCCGGCGATTGGGAGAACAGATAGCCGAAACAGAAAGAAATATACATAAAATTGCAGAGCACCAGTTCAACATCAACTCACCCCAACAATTGAGTAAGGTCCTCTTCGGCCAATTTGACCTTAAGGGAAAACACCGCACAAAGAGCGGCTATTCCACTGACGCGACAGTGCTGGAGGAGCTAAGAGGAACCCATGATATTATCGAGGAGGTTATCACCTACCGCCAGCTGACAAAATTAAAATCCACATACCTGGACGCCCTCCCCGGCCTTATTAACCTGAAAACAGGAAGGATTCACACCAGCTTTAACCAGACCAGCGTTGCCACAGGTAGGTTGTCGTCCAGTGACCCCAACCTTCAAAACATTCCTATCAAAGGGGATTTAGGCACGGAAATCAGGAAAGCTTTCGTCGCTGATGAAGGGTGGTCCTTCATCAGTGCGGATTACTCCCAAATAGACCTGCGTGTCCTGGCACATTTATCCCGGGACCCAATGCTCGTCACGGCATTCCGCCAGGATGAAGATATCCATACCGCAACCGCCCGGGAAGTATTCGGGGAAAGCATTGAAAAGGTAACACCCGACATGAGACGTCTTGCCAAGACGATCAATTTTGGAGTTATCTACGGGATGAGTGCATACGGCCTGGAACAGGCCTCTGACCTCTCCCGGTTGGAGTCCAGCCAATTCATACAATCCTATTTTGACAAATATAAGGGTGTTGCAGTGTATCTTGAGGAGACAAAGAAACAAACGCGGGAAAAAGGCTATGTAGAAACCCTTCTTGGAAGGCGCCGGTATATACCGGAAATAAACTCTCCCAACAGGCAGTTAAGAGAAGCGGCTGAACGTATGGCAATAAATATGCCCGTCCAGGGAACATCGGCAGATATTATGAAGGTAGCGATGATAAAATTACATAGTGAGATGTCCCGAAGGAGGCTGAAAAGCAGGTTAGTCCTTCAGGTGCATGACGACCTTCTTTTCGAGGTTACCCCTGAAGAAAGGGCAGAACTAATTTTATTAATCGAGGAAATAATGCCCCATTCTCTAAAGCTGGATGTCCCACTGAAAGTGGATATAAAAGTCGGTAAAAACTGGGGTGAAATGGAAGGGTATAAATAAATGCATGGAGACTTCATTCCCCATCACTGGCTATATTTGGAATTATCGTATTTACTATGCCTGAACTGCCTGAAGTTGAAACAATAAAAAACGACCTGTTACCTCTTATTTCCGGGCAAATAATAAAAGCTGTGGAAATATACTGGCCGGGAACCCTGCGAAACGCCTCAGTAGAAACCTTTTCCGGGGAAGTCGTTGGAAGAACCATCGCCGGTAGTAAAAGACGGGGTAAATACCTGGTTTTTCCCCTGGACAACGGTAAATCCATTGCTGTGCATTTGAAAATGAGCGGATCTTTACTCTTCATCCCAAAAGGAGAATCACTATCGGCTTCCCATGTCAGGGCAATGTTCGTATTCGACGATGGCAGTCGGCTTGCCTTTCGGGACATCCGGAAATTCGGCGGGATATGGCTTTTAGAAAAAAACTCCGGGTTTCTCGATAAATTAGGGCCTGAACCCCTGGAGAACAACTTCACACCACAAATTTTTCAAAATATATTAAAAGGGCGCGACATCCCCATAAAGGCATTACTGCTGGACCAGGTCGCCATAGCCGGAATTGGAAATATGTACGCCGATGAAGCGCTTTTTGAGGCAGGGATAAAGCCCGGGGAAAAGGCGGGTGGGTTGAGGGAAGATGAAGCAGGAAAATTATATTCCGCTATCCTTAATGTACTAAAAAAAGGTATTAAAAGCGGCGGCGCCAGCGTTTCCACCTATCAGCGTCCCGACGGGAGTAAAGGCTTGTCCCACAGGGATTTCCGTGTTGCGCGACGGCGTGACCAGCAATGCCTCGAGTGTAAGACTCCGCTGGAATATACCAAGGTCAGGGGCCGCGGTACTATCTATTGCCCTCACTGCCAGAAATAGAACAACAACGAGTCTCCCGCGAAACTTATAAAAGTTCTTTCAAATCCCTCTCAGTCTCCCTTTTGTAAAGGGAGAGGCTCTGTTTCCCCCTTTATTAAAGGGGGAATAAGGGGGATTTTATGGCGTTTCGCGGAAGGCTAAGCAACGGTTCCGTTTGCCGTAAAAATCACGTTTGTAGTATACTCATTGTCTATTTCAGATGTCATAATGTTCAAGGAATCGCCAGCATGCCGCAGGAATATATTCATCATTATTCGCAGATTTGTGCCCCCGCACACGAGATTTACACCGCAATCTGTTAAAAAGAGGATGGGATGATGACGAAAAATATATCAAGCAACCAAATGTTTGTATAAAAAAGGTGTTCATATCCGAATACTTGAACAGATTCCCCGCAACTCGAACCGATTCATAAAAGGAGATTATTACAAATGAGAAAACCAGGGCCCCGCGGCATGAGTCCGGAAAAAATACTCTCCATAATTAACGTGGCTCTGGGAAAAGAAAAAGCCGACCTGGTGTTAACTAACGCAAAACTTGTCAATGTTTATACGGGTGAAATCCAACCTGATTACTGCGTCGCGGTTAAGCACGACAGGATCGCTTACGTGGGTAAAAATGCCAGCCATACTATCGGGCCGGATACCAGAGTTTTGGATATACCGGGTAAGACCATAATACCCGGTTTCATCGATGCTCACACCCACATGTTGGCCGTAATCAACCCGGCGGAATATATCAAGGCAGCCATGCTGCACGGAACGACTACGATTATAACGGAAATCCAGGAAATCACTTTTCCCCTGGGGTATCGCGGGGCCCTTTTCTTCCTGAACTATTTGAAAGACCAGCCAATTAAGGTATTTTGTACCATACCGCCGCTTCTTACCATGAGCAGGTCCGTTGAGAAGAATTTTCTCACGCTTCAACAGTTTCACCGCTTGCTAAAAAGGGATGAAGTCATGGGCCTTGGGGAACCTTATTGGCTCCCCACCATTAAAGGGGATAAACGAGTGCTGGAATTTATTTCAGAGACCTCCTACGCTGGAAAGCGCATGGAAGGGCATGCCTCCGGGGCCCGCAACGAAAAACTGGTAGCATATTTCAGCACAGGTATTACTTCCTGCCATGAATCGGTGAGCAAGGAGGAAACCCTCGAAAAATTGAGACTGGGCGTCAGCACCATGGTAAGAGAGGGCGGAAACAGGACCGAGTTGCCCGCTATAGCAGATATTCAAAAAGAGAAGATAGACCTTAGATTGCTCTCCCTGGTAAGCGATGGTCTCAGCGCCGAAATATTGTATAAAAAAGGCTATATGGACCATATTGTCAGGCAGGCCATCCGTTATGGTTTCAACCCCGTTACAGCAATCCAGGCGGCCACCATCAATCCTGCAACCCACTTCGCCCTCGACGATATACTGGGCGGCATCGCCCCCGGCAGGTATGCCGACATTCTGGTGGTACCGGACATCGAAAACATTGACGCCGAGTATGTAATAAGTAAGGGAAAAGTTGTGGCTGATAAAGGCCATCTTACTGCGGAACCCCGAAAAACAAATTGGCCTGTTTTCATACGAAGAAGTATTCTGATGCCAAAATTATTTACTCCCGAGGATTTCCGTATTAAGGCAAAAATACAGAACGGCAGAGCCAGGGTAAGGGTAATTGAGCAAATAGCTGAACTTGTTACTAAGGAGTTGGTTACCGATGTGCAGGTATCCGCTGGTTCAGTTCAGGTAGATACAGAAAGGGACATTATCAAAGTCGCTGCCATAAGCAGGGTTGAAGAACCCGGAAAGACGGCTCTCGGCCTCATTAAGGGTTTTGGATTGAAAAAAGGGGCTTTCGCCTCCAGCGCAAGCTGGGACTGCGGCAGCATCGTTGCCGTCGGCGTCGACGACGGGGACTTGGCCCTGGCCATTAACCGTATATCGGAACTGCACGGAGGATGTATAGTTTGCTGTGAAGGGAAAATCCTGGCGGAAGTAGATTTGACCGTGGGAGGGAGTATGTCCACACTGCCGCTAAAGGAACTTCATGAGGGACTGCAGAAAATCCAACAGGTGGTGGCCGGGTTGGGCAACAAGTTGAACCGCGCCCACCTGTCCCTGGTAGTGCTGTCCACGGGGGCTATTCCGCACCTGAGAATCACGGAAACCGGCCTCTATAACATCAGGGAAAACGCCTATGTGGACCTTTTCGTAGATTAACTTTTTCCTTACATACTTTTTTGCAAACAGCTTCAAGTTAATAATTTTTTCCAACCGCATTTTCAAATAAATGTTTTTTTAAAAGCATCGATAATTCAGTATTGTAATATGTGTTATAATGAAAAGCGCTGCATTTCAATGGGGGGAAAATGTTAACCGATGTTCGGAATTTCCTATTCGGTTTTTCAATTGCTTAACCGGCCAGCCTGCAATACAACTGGCTATAATTCATCCATGGTGCAAAATAAATGATAAATAAGGGCGGAAATTACTACAGGGCTCTGGAGGAAATTACTTCCACGCTCAACAAGATAAAAAACGAAAGGGAAGGGCTTCAGGCAGTTCTCAAGATAATTACCAGGGCTCTTAACGGAGACGCCGGTATTATCATGCTCCTCGATTCAACCAGGGAACACTTGCTGCGAGTAGCTACATACGGATTGACTGAATGGTACCTCAGGAAAGGAATGGTCAGCGCACAGAACGCATGCCTTTCAGAGGTCCTCTCAGGAAAAACCGTAGTTGTCGGAAATGCCACGGAAAACCCCCATGTGAAACATCCCGAACTGGCCCGGCAGGCAGGAATCGCCTCGATTCTCAGTGCCCCGCTGATTTACCAGGAGGAGGTACTGGGAGCGGTGCGGGTATACACGCGCAGCGAAAGGGAATTCCACAAAAAAGACTGCGCTTTCCTGGAAACCGCGGCCAAAATAAGTGCCATGGCCCTGGGCAACGCAATATTGCGGGATACT
Source organism: Dehalococcoidia bacterium (assembly GCA_030689845.1). Lineage (GTDB taxonomy): Bacteria > Chloroflexota > Dehalococcoidia > JACQUA01 > JACQUA01 > JAUYHV01. The sequence goes on along the minus strand of JAUYHV010000203.1, from coordinate 5,308 downwards.
ATCAAAAAGGAAACCAGTATGGAATCATCCCTGGAACCGGACCTGACCGGTCGGTTATCCAGCCTGACTTCCCAGATAAGGAAACCGAGCCAGTTTGCCCACCCCAGCGAGGAAGAGTTTGCCAAGCTCCTGGATTTTTACCGCCTGGAATGGATATACGAACCACGTTCTTTCACCCTTGAGAAAGACGGCAACCGCATAGTGGAGATGTTCACACCAGATTTTTACCTTCCCCAACTCGACCTGTATGTTGAGATTACCACCATGAAGCAAAGTCTTGCCACAGAGAAAAACAAAAAGATACGGCATCTTAAAGAACTCCATCCCGAAATAAATGTAAAGCTTCTGAACAAGAAAGATTATGCCAGTTTACTGGCAAAATACGGCTACGGTCCCCTTTCTGAAGCTAAGGTAAGGGGCATCGGCAAAGTTTTGATCACGGTTAACCGGATACAAAAAAGAGTTATGGAGATGGCCCGGGAAATCTCTATCGACTATGCCGACAGGCGCCCGATGCTGGTGGGAGTCCTGAAGGGCGTCGTTTGTTTTGCTTCCGACTTGATGAGGAACATTTCTATACCTGTCACCATGGATTTCATGGCAATATCCTACTATACTAACGATAAATCAGGTCCGATCCGCATTACTAAAGACCTGGAACGTTCCATAAAAGACAGGGATATTATCATAATCGAGGACATTGTTGATACCGGCATGACCCTCCACTACCTCATGAATTACCTCTCCTCCCGTCAGCCCGCCAGTATCTCGGTCTGTACCCTGCTGGACAAGCGGGTACGCAGGTTGGTTGAGGTGCCTTTGCAGTACGTGGGATTTGAAATACCAGATTATTTCGTCGTAGGATATGGTCTCGATTTCCGGGGTGAATACAGGAATTTACCTTTTATAGCTACTCTGCAACATGAAGATAAAGAAACCCGCCAACTTCCTCCCACTGTGCCTCCACCACCCGACGCTGCCCTCCTCCAGGTTTAGCAAATAAAAAGTCCCGAGTAACCCCTTCGGCACCCGGTTTCATTCACATCGACCAGCATCCTTATGGTTCACCATACCGGGATCCTGGCCCCTCTGTAATGCCCTAATCTGCCTGATTACTCGGGACACTTAAAAGGTATCACATCATGATACCTTTGTCAATACTTTTTTGCCGAAATTTATAAAATATTTTCGTTTTTTACCCTTTTCCTTCAAGACCCTGTTTCCACGCCTGCTCAATATCCCGCAGAGAAATATTAACATTCTCCCCCAAAATAAAACTCGCACCACCAACCGTCCCCAGCCGCTTTACAGGAACCCTGTGCCGCTTCGCTTCCTTCAGTAGTGCATCCTCCCGGTCTTTTGCCACGGATACCACTATCCGGGAAGGAGTTTCTCCGAAAAGATTCGCCGCTGCAAGCTCTCCGCATTCCCATTGTGGGCCAATAAATCCTTTACCCCCTAAAATGCTGCTCTCCGCCAGGGCAACGGCAAGACCGCCTTCAGCGCAATCATGAGCAGATTTTATTATTTTTTTACCTATGGCAGCCAGGCAGCACCGCTGGACCCTTCGTTCCATGGCCAGGTCAATAGACGGCCTGCCGGCTACTAAACCGAGCCGTTGCTCCAGGTATTCGCTTCCCGCAAGGTCGTTAACCCTGTCATCCCCAACTCCCAGCAAATATACAACGTCTCCCTTTTCCTGAAACCCGGCTGTTACATGTCTTCTTACGTCTAATAGTAGACCAAGCATGCCAACCACAGGAGTCGGGTATACGGCTTCACCATGAGTCTCGTTGTACAGAGACACATTACCGCTGATCACCGGTGTATTCAAAACCCGGCAGGCCCTGGCCATGCCCCTGATACACTCCTTAAGTTGATAGTAAATATCATTTTTCTCTGGATTACCGAAATTCAGACAATTTGTTATAGCTATGGGGATAGCTCCAGTACATACTACATTGCGAGCCGCTTCAGCCACAGCCATAGCCCCACCTGCGTAAGGGTCGAGATAGCAGTACCTACCGTTGCCGTCGGTGCTCAGGGCAATTCCCCTGGGTGTGCCTTTTATGCGTAAAACAGCTGCATCCCCGCCTGGGGAAATGACCGTATTGTTTAAAACCTGATGGTCATACTGCCGGAAGACCAGACTTTTGCTGCAAATATTAGGTGACCCGAGGAGCTTCAACAGCCACCAATTGAAACTTTTTCTACCCGGGTTCAGGGCTCCTGAAATGTCCCGGTTTTGAAGTTTTTTTATCCAGGCGGGTTTCCTTGGATAGAGACGGTAAGACGGGGCATCAGTAAGGATGGCCACAGGCGCTTCGGCATGGATAACATCCCCTTCTCTTATCCGGGCAAGCCCGTCACCGGTTACCGTTCCGATTACGTCGGCTTTCAGGTCCCATTTTTGAAACACAGCCATGACTTTTTCTTCACAGCCGGTTTTTACCACCACCAGCATCCTTTCCTGGGACTCGGAAAGCATGATTTCATAAGGGGTCATTCCCTGTTCCCTCCTGGGAACCTTCAGCACATCAATATCCAACCCGCTGCCACCCTTTTCGGCAGACTCGATGGATGCGCTGGTCAAACCCGCCGCCCCCAGGTCCTGGATACCGACAATCCAGTCCGTGGAAGCCAGTTCGAGGCATGCTTCCATCAGCAGTTTTTCCATGAAAGGATTACCGACCTGGACTGCCGAACGCATTTCCGGTTGTTCCCCAAAGGTCCTTGAGGCAAGCCCAGAAGCCCCATGAAGGCCGTCACGCCCGGTATCAGCGCCCACCAGCATAATTTTATTTCCGACGCCGCTTGCCCTGGCAGAAACCAGGCTATCCCTGCGGGCTATACCCACACACATGGCATTCACCAGGGGATTCGACGAATAAGGTTTCGCAAAGAATATTTCCCCCCCGACATCCGGAATACCCAGGCAGTTCCCATAGCCTCCTATACCCCCGACAACCCCGTTAAAAAGGTACCTGTTTCTCGGTATATCCAGTGGACCGAAACGCAGGGAATTGAGCAAAGCTATGGGACGGGCACCCATGGTAAAAATATCCCTTACTATACCGCCAACACCGGTAGCAGCGCCCTGGTACGGTTCCACGGCTGAAGGATGGTTATGGGACTCTATCTTCATTATGACACAGAGTCCGTCTCCTATATCTACCGCCCCGGCGTTTTCTTCTCCGGGTTTTATTACCACCTGCCCCAGTTGCTCTTTTCCCCCGGCAGTACGCCTTGTGACAGGAAATAACTTGAGAAGCTTCCGGGAATGCTTATACCCGCAGTGTTCACTCCACAGGGAACCGAATAATCCCAGTTCTACAATGGTGGGTTCTCTTCCCAGTTTCTGTACTATAAGGTTATATTCGCCAATACTGAGAGCAACTTCATCCAGGACTTCTTTTTTAAAAACCATTTAATTTCTCTGCACCTGTTTGCCAAAAAACGACATTGATTTGGCCGACCGGGTTTAAACCTTATTTGTTAAATATCTGATGATTGACTTCCAAATAATATTGCCGTCGCTTCCCCCTAATAGCGGCTCACAGGCCCTTTCCGGATGTGGCATCATTCCCATAACATTACCCCTCGCATTTATAATTCCAGCGATATTATGCATTGAACCGTTGGGATTAGACCCGGCGCTAATTTCCCCGTTGCTTTCGCAATAGCGGAAAAGCACCCTGTTATTTTTTTCGAGGTCCTCTAAAGTCCTTTCGTCGGCATAGTAGTTTCCGCCGTGATGGGATATTGGGACTTTAATTACCTGTCCAGCCGTGCTCTGATTGGTAAAAGGGGAATTATGATTTTCCACCTTCAAATTAGTCCACTGGCAGCGGTACTGGAGATGGCTGTTGGTCATGAGAGCTCCAGGCAAAAGACCCGCTTCACATAGAATCTGGAAACCATTACAAATACCTATCACCAGCTTACCCCCGGCTGCGAACCTTTCCACGGCAGGCATGACGGCAGAAAAGCGGGCAATTGCTCCCGCTCTGAGGTAATCACCATAAGAGAATCCCCCCGGCAGTACCACGCAATCCAGGCCGGAAAGGTCCGTGTCCTTGTGCCAGATATACCTGACGTCCTGCTCCAATATGTTACCCAGAGAGTAATAACAGTCCCCGTCACTCCAGGTTCCCGGGAATGTGACAATTCCGAATTTCATATCAGTTTCTTTTTTATTTTTCCTTGGCGTCTGAATGTAATTATTATCTCTATAAAAAAAGGAAAGACCTGCAACAAGCCTTTCCTTTTATCCACCGGGCAAAAAATCTAAGATATCCTGTTATCCTTGAAGCAGTTCCGATACAACATTGTTAACAATTTGTCCGTCAACCTTGCCCTTCAACTGGGGCATAAGTTTCGACATTACTTTCCCTTTGTCCTGCAAAGTTTTTGCCCCTACTTCGTCTATAACCTTTTTTGCAAGGGCCTCAACCTCAACTCTTTCCATCTGTTCGGGAAGATATTCCATTATTACCGCCAGTTCCGCCTTTTCCTTGTCAACCAGGTCCTGCCTGTTACCTTGAGCATATGCTTCTATGCTTTCCCTCCGCTGCTTGGCTTCCCTGGCAATAACCCCGATAATGTCCTGCTCATTGACAGGCTGCTGCCTGGATTTTTCAAAATACGTTATAGCAGAAATAATCAACCGTATGGTGGCTAACCGGTTTTTATCACCGCTACGTAGCGATGATTTGAGATCATCTCTCAGTTTTTCTTCTAACCTGGTTGTCACTCTGTTTACCGTTTTTCCATTACTATACAATGCTATAAGATATCTATTTTTTTAAAGGAACTTTTCCGCCTTTTAACGGCTTCCTTCTTTTTCCTCTTTGCGCTTGGTTTTTCGAAATATTCCCGGCGCCGGGCTTCAGTCAGAATTCCGTCCGCCTGGACTTTCCTGTTAAACCTTCTTACGAGACTGTCGATAGGCTCATTTTCTGAAGCTATTACTTCGGTCAAACCACTACCTTCTTTCTTTGTAATCTGCAACAAATGCCTGTTCCATTGCATGACCGGAAAAGAAAATTCGCTCCATAATTTTAAATATTTACTCCTCGACTGTCAAGTCAAATCAGCCTTGAGAATCGATAGTTATTTTGCCTTGAATTCCCTGCTTTCCTCCCAAAGTTTTTTTACCGTTTCACCAATAATATCCCACGGGTATCCCCTCCTGGCCAGGTAAGCGCTCATTTTTCTTCTAAAGTCCGGATATCCCAGGCTCGACCATATCCTTAACTTTTTTCGGCCCGATCTGTAAGCGCCGTCCTCCTCGTTAACATCCTTTATC
>JAUYHV010000197.1 GCA_030689845.1 Dehalococcoidia bacterium | reverse complement strand
CTGCTTCTTGATAAGGTTCGCCTGTCCAATGGCTTCCTTCAAATTGAGCTCATGATTGGGATTGTTTTTCACCGCCAATTTTGCCGCCTCTAATGCCTGCCTGGAGCTCACTCCAGTCTGGTTCATGACCTGCTGAATGATGGCAAGTGCCGCCGGGGCGGCGAACGAAGTTCCCTCAACCGCCATTTTGTTATTCATAATAGCCATGTCGGGATCCCCAAAAGCATAATTGGAAAAACTACCCGTCGGGAATTCCTTCGTAGAGGTACCTGTTAGTGTGGTGCCCACAGTAAGAAAATTATTCTCTATGACGTCTTTAAGATTCGGGTAACTGCGCAAATCAGCTAAGAGTTCACTTATGGGCATATTGCCGTTTCCGGCAGAATTAGTGAGCACCAAGTTATCACTGAGTGATGGGGGCAGGGCGGCCACCTCTGTCAGCACTCCCCTGATGAAGTTCTCCCAACTTTCCTGCTGCATTTTCTGCTTGTCGGGAGAGAGGAGAGTATAATCCTTTTCATCCACGCCCCCAGCGGATGAGAGGTTGATGAGGGTAGATTGCCCCGGGTTGAAAATGTTGTTGCCGGCTACAGCAGCGGCAATAGCTATGGCTACCTTATCCGCCGTGGTCTCGCCAGACGACCCGATACCTATCTGAATAGCGCTGCCGACGGAACCCCCATTTTGGTCCACTGACGTAATCACATTTTGCCCATGGTCTTGCCCTACAAAATAGTCGAGAAGAATTATCCCCGGCTGAACATTAAGTGGAACAACCTTTGTCCCGGTTATCCAGGATTCGTCAAGCAGTATTTCTCCCTGACTGGCGGTTGCCGGGATGTTGGGTAGGGCGAGGTTAACCCATTTATCCCTCAGAATCCAGGAGATGAAATCTCCTTCCGAGCCTGCGGTCACTCCGACCAGGTAATAGCCGAGGAATGGTATCTGGCCCAGCACCGTTCCGTTACGGACCTGAATAGCTCCCAGGGCATAGGCTTTACCAATTGACGTGTTGAAGAATACCTGGACGTGACCGGGGTACGCATTGACGGTCCTAGACTGGCCGTCGGAGGAGGTGTAGCTAACCGCGCTTGGAGCAGGATAACTGCCGGTATAATTGATGGCATCCTCCAGCACCAATTTAGCTTCCGGGTACAGCGGAGTCTTCTCACTTCTTAACCCGTCACTACGCGCCATCAAGCTGGCTTTGTTGCTTTTGGCCGACTCGTGGCTCGGGTCTATCTGGAGTGCCCTGGTGTAGGACTCCATGGCTTCTGCAGATCGGCTGAGTTTATTCAGAGCCACTCCCTTATTGTTCCAGGCATTAGCATTTTTAGGATCAAGCTCAATAACCTTATTGTAATCGGCTATAGCCAACGCATACTGCCCTTTGTAATAGTAAGCCAATCCCCGGTTGAGATAGGCATTAGCGTTCTTAGGATCAAGCTCAATAGCCTTATTGTAATCGGCTATAGCCAGGTCATACTGCTTATTATTATAGTAAGCAAAGGCCCGGTTGAGATAGGCATTAGCATTTTTAGGATCAAGCTCAATAGCCTTGCTATAATCGGCGATAGCCAGGTCATACTGCCCTTTTTTAGAGTAAGCAAAGCCGCGGAAGCTATAGGCGTAAAAATATTCGGGGTCAAGCTTAATAGCTGTGTCAAACTCGGCAATTGCCTCATCATATTTGCCTTCATTTAATAGCGCCCACCCGCGATTGGTGTTCTCCTGCGCTGGTGATGCAGGCGTAAGCGCGGCTGTTGGTTTAGGCGTTGCTGACGCAGGCGTAAACGCGGTTGTTGGGTTAGGGGTTGCTGAGGTTGGTTTAGGTACTGGGGTCGATACCGGTGACGGACAGCCAAGCGTCCCACCCAACAACAACAAGGCTAATGTAATAACCGTGCAGAAAATTAATTTCTTCATTTGACGCCCCCTTTTTTGACCACTTTACCCTGTCCAACCTGATTCGCTTGTTGTTAATGAGGATTTGCATCTCTGAGCTTTACTCTACTCCCTCGTTTGGCGGTTGTCAATGACAAAGGGGAGACGAAACTCTGTCCGCACATTTATTATTGCGCACCGACCTAGGGCGAGTCTGGGGTAATTCACAGCTTCGTGACTTCCTTAGGGGATCACCTCAAACTGGCAGCTGTCCTCTGCCGTCTCCTTATCTGTTCGAACAGTAATATAAATCTTCCAGTTGCCCAGAGGAACCTTATGGTATGGCGTGCCCGATATTCCCGGTAGTGAATGTATACCAGCCGACCAGATCGTGGGTCCATAAGAAAAGAAAACTTCACCGTCTGGATTGGCGATCGTGTACCAGACCATAGATTCCTCATTCACAGACATATAGATGAAGATAGGCTCGCCAATGTTATAAACTCCACCAGGTACACCATGTCCTTTACCACCTTTGTCTGTCCAAACATCAGCTTGTAATGTTAATTTAACGGCCAACTTACGAACGTTTACAGACAGCACTATGGTACCATTCGGGTCATAAAGATTGATTGTCGCTCCATTGATAAAGTAGGGGATCCGGATAGTCCCATCCATTGTTTTTTGCTCGACTATGCCACCTCTTAATTGTCCAGTTTCGGGATCGGGATAATCGTAATGCAACAAAGGAAGCACAAACACGAAGGAGCCCAGGACTTCGCCCCCAAAGGAAAGCACTTCGTATTTGTAGCCCGCTTCAGGCGGTTCCCTTCTGTAAGGGGCACTTCCCGATTCGACATGCACATCTATAAGGGAGAACTTCCCTTCCTCGTACCTGTATGACAGACTATAGATTGTGCCGATTACGGGCTTAGAAGTCACCGGAGGTGTCGGCGTTAGTATAGGGGTGGGTGTAGTCTTTGTTGGTTCAGTAGGCGGAAGTACAGGTGTAACCACCGGTGTCGGCGTTAGTATAGGGGTGGGTGTAGGTTGTGGTGTTATATCGCCTCCACCACAGCCAGCAAGCAGTGCTGATATTACCAGAATAGATAGTAGCACCGCTACAATTCTGCTACTTTTTATGACGAGCCCTCTTTTTGCGGACATTTCCCATTTCGACTCGCAATGAGGCATCCTGAAACTAATAATATATACATGGCGCCTGGTTGTCAATTCCGATCTCGGGCACGGGCAATAGGCAGGGTGGCGCATACCACCTGTGCCGGAAGAGCGGTAACAGCAACCCCAAATTATAAAAGTCTCTTTTCAAGTGTTTTCTTGACACGCCTGTATGCGGGTGATACACTTTTTACCTTACAGGTGTTAAAAACACTTTCAGCTACAACTTTTTTATAAGGTTATCCGCGGTAAAAACTTGAAGTGAAAAAAATAGGCATCGTTTATCACCCGCTCTCCGAAGCTGCAATGCAGTTGATTGCCCGGCTGGAAAGCATCATAAAAAAGAGCGGGGCATCCTGCTGGACGTGTTCTTCCTGGGAAATTGAAAAGTCCGCGGAAATATTTAACGGCACGGAACTGGTTTTAAGCCTGGGGGGAGACGGCACCATGCTGAGGTCAGCCCGGGCCGCCTCGCCTGGAAGAATTCCGATACTGGGAATAAATCTCGGAAAGTTGGGATTCATGACCCAGTTGAACCCGGACGAAGCCCTGGAAAAATTACCTTCTTTTATCGCGGGAAAAGGATATATAGAAGAACGGGCAATGCTCCATGCAGAGCATATACCCCAGATACCCATCCCCAGTGAAAGACCGCCCGGTGGAAAACAATTCAGGGCTTTGAATGATGTCATCGTCGGCCGTGGTCTGTCCTCGAGGGCAGTGGTAATCCAGGCTGCTATCAACGGGAAGCAGTTTAATACCTACCAGGCCGATGCCCTTATTATCGCCACGGCAACAGGAAGCACCGCCTACAGCCTGGCCGCCGGCGGCCCTATACTGCATCCTGAAGCAAAAGAAATGCTTCTCCAGCCCGTTGCAGCACACCTCAACCTCAACAACGCCCTGGTGCTGCCGCCGGATACTATTGTTGAATTAACAGTTTTGAACGACCGTTCAGCCCTCCTCGGCATTGACGGACAGGTAGATATCGAGATACAGACAGGGGATAAAATAATGGTAAAGCGGTCCGAAAGTACCGCCCTGTTTTTAAGTGATAAAGCGCCTGCCGGGTGGTACGGCGCGTTGATGGAAAAATTACAAAGGAAGAATATCGCCAGCCATGCCCGCAAGAGTTAAATATAAAGTAGAAAAAGCAAATATCTCGGACATACCCGAGATGCATAGCGCAATCAACCATTTTGCCCAAAAAGGGGAAATGCTGCCGCGTTCGTTGAGCGAGCTTTATGAAAATATCAGGGACTACTTTGTTGTCCGCGAGGAAGACAAAGTTATCGGCTGCGGGGCCTTGCACATAAGCTGGAGCGACCTGGCGGAGATAAAGGCGCTGGCAGTTTATGAAAACAAACAAAAAAACAACATAGGTACCGCCATCATTAAAGCCAGCCTGAAAGAAGCGAAAAAACTGGGCATACCTACTGTTTTTTGTCTCACCTACAGGCCGGAATTTTTTGAAAAAAGCGGGTTCCACAGGGTTGAATTGGAACAATTGCCGCGCAAGGTGTGGGGTGAATGCCAGAGGTGCGCCAAGTTCCCGCACTGCGACGAGATAGCTTTATTAATCAATATATAAAGGGTTCCTTCTCAAACTGAGTGGGTAAGAAAAAATGAAGGTACATAGATGAAGACATATACGATGAAGGGTTCACCTGATGCGTCTTCTTTTACCCATTCCGACGAAAGTCGGAATCCAGAGCAACAGACTGGATTCCGGGTCAAGCCCGGAATGACAAAGATTGTAAGGCCATTTATG
>JAUYHV010000196.1 GCA_030689845.1 Dehalococcoidia bacterium | reverse complement strand
TCCAAGAACGGCTATGATACCAACTCCTGGTCGCAGTCCATCACCGCCACTGATACCAAGCATGCTTAAATGGTCAAAGGGGTTAGTCCCCCTACCTCAGCGCCTTCCCATACCTCACCGTCCAGTGGAGCTACTGGTGTCTCCACCAGTCCCACCTTACAGTGGCAGGCGGTGAGCGGAGCCACCAAGTATGGCCTCTACGTGAGTAAGCCGCCATATGGGGAAGCGAACCTTGTTTACCAGAATGAGGCTGTAACCGGGACTTCCCAAACTCTATCCATTACCCTTGAAGGCGGTGTCATCTATCGATGGAACATGAGAGCGGGCAATGATGCCGGCTGGGGTCCTTTATCTTCACCCTGGTCTTTCACCACTGCCCAAGCGCCGGTTACCCTGACATTATACGTCCATGAGAACAGCGCCAGTGGCCCCATAATCTCCGGGGCACAGGTCACCGGCCAGGATGGCGCGGGTGCTTCTTTCAGCCAGGTAACCAACTCCAGCGGCTATGTCAGCATCAGCGGGACTGCGGGCACCTGGAGCTTCACTGCCTCCAAGAGCGGTTTTAACACCAACTCCTGGTCGCAGTCTATCACCGCCACTGATACCAAGCATGCCTACATGGTGAAGCAACTTGTACTCCCCCAAATATCTGGTGTAAGCCCAAGCCAGCCAAAAGTCCAGGCAACTCGGCAATGGATATCCATACTCGGAAGCGGCTTTGTTTCACAGTCAGAGGTTACCCTACGTATTGGTGGAAGTACCTACGTAATTCCCGCCGACCGAACCCAATTTATAAATTCCGGTCAGATAAACGTATACGTAGGGCTGACTGAGACGGGAACTTGGAGCGCTCAGGTAACCAATCCAGGAGGTTCTCAGTCAAATATACTCTCATTTCAAGTTGTACCATAGTAATTAGTTAGATTCCTAAGCTGAGTTTCCATGTTGAGGATATGTCTGGAGTGAACCTTCCTTAGAGCTCTTCCCCGGGTTGTTACGGTCTTTCTCTGTTCATCTGTCATTGGTAAAACGTCTGCTGCTTTCCACATACCGCAATAATCTCATCCAGGAGACTTATTGTCAAGATATTATGGGGACATTACACAAGTTTGTGATGTCGGTACACGCTTCAGGGACTACCAAGAGTTAAGTATTGCCCAAAGGGCTTAATTTCCAAACTCCAACCTTGCCGCCAGTGTGGAAAGATTTATGATTTGTTAAAATGCTTATTGTGGAAAAACGGTATCTCAGCAGGGATAAACTTTTCGGGTTCCTGGATCATGTGGAGAAAAATGATAACCCGTTCCTTACCGTGTATTTAAAACCATATTCTTCAGAAGATAGTGCTGAAACCCCAGGTTCGGGAACCGGTGATCTACCTCGGGTAATAAAAGATGCTCTTGCCGCCGGTCCGGTATCGCAGGAAATTCATTACCGCAATACCGGCGCCTGTGTGTTCTGGTGTGAATCAAATGAAAGCTATATCGTACTTCCGCCTCTGCCTATCATCGATGAAAAATCTTTCTCAGGCAAGGCGGCTACTGAAATGTTGCGTCACCATGCGTCTTTGGAACCGGTAATATGGCTGATCCTGATAACCTGGGGTTCTTACGCGGTTTGTGTAGTTAAAGGAGATATACTTCTTTCACGCAAATTGGGCACGGGTTTTATCCATAAAAAGCACAAAAAGGGAGGGAGCAGCCAGAAACGGTTCGCAAGGAGAACTGAGGAACAGAAAAAAGATTTTTTAAGGAAGGTGGCTAACCGAATCGAGGAAACAGTGCATGGATATCCCCCCGACCATGTTTTTTTCGGTGGGAACCGGCTTATTATCAAACCCCTGCTGAATTACTGCAGTATTCTTGAGTCGGAAGCTGCCCGCATCTCGAAGAGGTTTCCCGAAATACGGTATGCAGATAAAGAATCCATGCAGCAGGCTGTGGAGACATTGAATACGGCTGTTGTGTTCACTATTCGGGCTGTACCTGAAAAACCCGACTAACACGATATTTTTTGTTTACATCGAATGTATAGAAAGTATAATATGTTAACGCGACAGGCGCGGGAGTTTAAAGAAAACCGCGGAAGATTCCGGGTACTGTTTTATCCTGCAAGATAGGGGATAATTACCTGAACTTAAACAGCTTCAAAACATATCGGTTATTTTACCAAAAATATATTAAACAGGCGGGCACGATAATGGTCAAGAAGAATAAACACGACAAGATATCTCTTGTTATGCATGACGGCGCATGGGACAAAGTAAACTACGGGCTTTCTATTGCCGTTGCTGCCCTGTCGTCGGGTAAGGAAGTTCATGCAATGTTCACTTACGGGGCTTTGAAACGCCTCATCAAAGGGCGCGCCGATGAAATGGGGGGAGAAACCTCGGAAGAGATAAGAAACCGCCTTCAAGGGGGGGCCTTTAAGGGGAAATTAGCTACGAATCTGGAACTGCTTCGGATTGGCAGCCAGATGGGGTTAAAGATATATGCCTGTCCCGCAGCTATGGCCGTGCTCGGTATTTCCCGGGAGCAATTGATTCCTGAGGCAGATAGTGTCGTAGGGTTGATGGGTTTCCTTGAAATATCACTGGGTTCGAGTTTGACATATTATATTTAAACAGGCCGGGCGCGCTAATATTAAAGTTATTGGCCCCGGGAACGAAAAAGACGGTCGGCATTTATGTGCAGCCAGCAGAATTATTAAAATGAACCAGGAACCTCTGCCATAAACCTGTCAGCAGGTTTAGTCAGACCTGGTTTATGTTTTCGATTTTAATCCTGACTACGTTCCTGGGTCTTGGCTTCTTTCTCTGTTCCTGCCTTGCCGCGACTCTTTCAAACAAATCGCCGCTGGTCAGCAGTTCGGCAGTCCCATAAATGCGGTATCCTTCAGATTTTTCTCTGTTTATCACCATAACCACAACCCGGGGATTTTCCAGGATATTCCTGAGGGTCTGTTCGCCGCGACTTTCTGCATAAGCAAGGGTAGCATCGTCAATCAGGTGCATTGACCCTTTTGGCCCCAGGTTGGGAACACCGTCTTTGCTTGCCGTTGCGATAACTGCAAGCTGGGTATCCAGTAAAGTTTTCATTGCAGGGGTAATTGTTACCATTCTTTCATCCTTTCTTCATTTTTTGTCCAGCGGTCTGGCCAGATGGTCAGACCTATTAATTAAAAAAGCTGCCGAAGAAATGATATCACAATATTATAATTTAATCATTGCTCATAGTCTCGAGGGATGGTAAAGTTATGAGCACCAAATTTATCAGACTGGAAGTTATTCTCGTTAATTAGTATCATATCAGGAAGTCAACGGGGAGGGCTATTTTGAAAATAAAGTTAAAATTCGCAGGCGCCGCGGGCAACGTAACCGGATCCCGGTACATTGTTGAAGCAAACACAGCAAGATTTATGGTCGATTGCGGACTCTACCAGGAACGGGCATTTAAAAACCGGAACTGGGAATCATTTCTACTTCCACCCGACAGCGTAGACGCATTATTGTTGTCTCACGCCCATGTTGACCACTGCGGGTTGATACCAAAATTCGTAAGGGATGGTTTTAGAGGTAAAATATTTTGCACGGAAGCCACGGCGGAACTCGCCAGAATTATTCTTCTTGATGCGGCTAAACTTCAAGAGGAAGATGCCGCTTTCAAAAGGAAAAGGCATGAAAGAGAGGGGAGAAAAGGTCCGTTTCCCGAGGTTCCTCTTTACACCATAGAGGATGCCATGGCCAGTTTACCCCAGTTCGAACCCGTAAAATACAATGAAAAAGTCCATGTTGGGGAAGGTATTGTTGCATCCTTTCATGATGCCGGTCATGTCCTCGGTTCTTCCATGATTAAAATTATTATAAGTCAGGGGGGAGTAGACAGAACGATGGTTTTTTCAGGTGATGTGGGTAGATGGGATAGGCCTATATTAAGAGACCCGAGTGTATTCAAGGACGTGGACTATTTTCTTGTTGAATCTACCTATGGTAACAGGCAGCATGAGGGCTCACCGGATGTTAGTGATCAACTTGCAGAAATTATTAACTCAACATGGAAAGCCCGTGGGAATGTAATTGTCCCCAGTTTTGCCCTGCAGCGAAGCCAGGAAATATTGTACCATTTAAATGAACTGTTGCTTCAGGATAGAATTCCTCACCTGATGGTCTTTCTCGACAGTCCGATGGCGGTGAAGATGACTGAAGTTTTCCGGGAACATTCGGAGCTATTTGACAAGAAAATGTCGCAACTGGTTCGTCATAACCGTTCGCCTTTCGATTTTCCCGGGCTGAAAATGGTTCAATCTGTTGACGAATCCAAGTCCATTAACCATATATCAGGTACGGTTATGGTGATAGCAGGTTCCGGAATGTGTACCGGCGGGAGAATAAAACACCACCTCGTTTCAAACATCACCCGGCCAGAGTCTACGATAATGTTTGTAGGTTATCAGGCTGTTGGAACACTCGGCAGGCTGATCGTGGACGGAGCCAAAGAAGTGAGGATTTTGGGGCAAACATACCCGGTGAGAGCGAGGATAGCGCAGGTGCACGGTTTTTCTTCCCATGCTGATAAGGAAGAGCTTCTAAAGTGGTTGACAAGTATTGAAAATATTCCGAGACAGGTTTTTGTAGTCCACGGAGAATCGGAGGCTGCTAAAGAATTCGGGGAATATATAAAGGAAAAGACGCAGTGGAACGTAATGGTTCCTCAATTCGGTACTGAAGTGATTTTGGACTGACATAACGATTATTTCTGGATAATTAACCTGACACAGAGGAGGGAAAATATGCCACCGGGATACGAAATAAATGATCTTATCAAAGAAGATTCATGGCGCATGTTCCGGATAATAGGAGAACTTGTAGAGGGATTCGACAAGCTTTCAAATATTGAGCCGGCAGTCACTATTTACGGCTCGGCCCGCTTAAAGCCGGGAGATGAAGATTTCAAACTAACGGAGGAAATAGCAAACCGGCTGGGGAGACTGGGATTCGGAATAATTACCGGTGGTGGACCCGGTGTGATGGAGGCTGCTAACAAGGGAGCCCTGGAAGCCGGAGTTACCTCGGTTGGACTGAATATAACACTGCCAGAAGAGCAGGTGTGTAACCCTTACACAACGAAATCGATTACCTTTAACCACTTTTTTATTCGTAAAGTGATGCTGGTCAAATATGCCACCGCTTTCATTATTATGCCCGGTGGCATGGGGACCCTGGATGAAGTAACAGAAGTTTTAACCTTGATGCAGACCGGTAAGATTCGGCCTTTCCCGGTTATATTAGTGAACAGTAAATTCTGGAACGGTTTCCTGGACTGGTTAAAAAATGATGTCCTGACGAGGGGATTAATATCAGAAGATGATTTTACCCTGCTCAGGGTTTGCGACAAGGTAGATGAAGTAGTTGAAGCTGTCCAGTCCTGGTATATTAAACAGGAACTGGTAGGCAAAAAAGCCATACTTAAATAAAATAAAATTCATGAATTTTTGAATTTCCTGATAAATATATCATGAAGTATATAGCATTAGTCATAGACTTGTGCTAATATATTCTGCCATGAGTACCAGTCGGGGAATAAAACAAACAAAACCAGATAAAAGCCTCGGTTATTTTCAGGGTGAAGCCGCGATGACAGCGGCTGAGAATGCCAGCGTTGCCTATCAATCACCACTGTTAATTGCTTCGGGAACTGATGCCAAAGGTGTGGCGCTGATGACCACTTTTGTCAATGTCATCCTCTCTTTTGTTTGTATGAAATCCCCGTCCGTTGTGGAAAAATTAGGTTCGATAAAAAGAATCACCGTTTTCTTAACCCTGGCAAATATTGTCACATGGATTCCCCTTCTCCTTGTCATATTCTTTATGAAACCGGTAAACCCGGTTCTCCTTGTAGTTTTGTGGGTGATAAGTTTAATCCCATCTGCACTGATTGCTCCTTCCCGTGATGGTTGGTTGGCAGAACTCATTCCGCAGTCGCAAATAGGGCGTTACCTCGGTTTTCGCTCGGCTATTTCCAGCGCTGCCTATTTAAGTGGGTTTTTTGTTATGGGATATATCCTGGATGTTTTTAACGGCCAGATATTCCATGGTTTCACAGCCATATTCTCTATTGGACTTGCTGCTACAATTATCAGCTTCATCCTATACATTATGATAAGGGCCCCTGGGGGGGATAAAGTCAGGAACAGTAGGGAGTTGGGTTTTCTCGATTTTATCAGAGAAGTCAGGAAAGGGAACTTCGGGTTATTTATCCTTTTTGTTAATTTATTTAACTTTTCCACTCAGTTATGCGGCCCGCTGTATGCGGTATACATGTTGTCTCATTTAAATTTAAACTACATGACTTTTGCCATAATCCTGTCTGCCGAGTATTTTGGGAGGATATTCAGTGTTACCTTCTGGGGCCGACGTGCCGACTCGGAAGGCTCTATCAGTACCATGAGAGCAATGGCTTACCTCATTCCCATTATCCCGGTGCTGTGGTTATTCTCGTCAAATATTTTTTACCTTATGATGATCCAATTTTTCGCCGGCACCCTTTGGGCTGGTTTCGATTTATGCAACCAGAGTTATATTTACAAGGCTTCTCCCCAGAAAAACCGCCCGAGATATATTGTTTATAACAGAAGTCTGACCCTGCTATCTACCGCCCTGGCCGGTCTGGTTGGAGCCTATGCCCTCGGGTTTATGTTCCCGGTATTCGGCAGCAAAATATTCGGCTTATTTCTTTTGTCAGGAATATTCAGGTTCCTGGTGGTGAAGTTTGTGTTTCATAAGTTGGTTGATTTAAGTCTGTCATTCTCTGACATTCAGCCTGAAACATTAATCGATTGGAGCGTCATCACCAAAGGAGTTGCTGCTCATCAAGGTTTGTTTTACAAGCCGGCCGATTGGAAATTATTTCAGAAGTCCCCTCAAAGTCCAATTTTATCACGTGCAATGCCAGTCGCCGGTACAGCAACCCCCAGGCGGGGTCTTTATTACTTATCAGGCGTGGTAGGGAAAGTCGAGGTGATACCTGGTAGACACGATCCATCCCCTGAAAGGGATAACCAGCATTCAGCCTCATCAAGGTGGGGGTATTATTACAGGCCGCAGGAATGGAAGAAGTTTTTAAAGCATGCAGCGGTTAATGTTAACACTTTGCGGGGCAGGAACAGGTTCGCTCCTTTTTACCTGTAAAATTTTAAAATAAACGTGGCGTGTTGCACGGCTTGGGTTTGTTGTGTGGTTGGACCTCAGTGGAATCATGTGGCAAGGTTCTTTTTAAAGAACATCTTTATTTTTCGGGCGTTTTGCACTTGTTTTGTCTCCTATCATCAATAGCGTATACATCGAATCAGGCAAAATGCTGCGTTATCCCCTAACTTTTTTGTTTTTGTCCCGCCAGCTACTGAACGGGTACACATTCTTGACAAGCTGCATGCTCAATTCGTAGAATGTCAAAACTTTAAAAAACCCTTTCTGCCCGTAGAGTAGAAAACCGTTGAAGTTGCGAAAAGATATTTTATCACTGCGCTAAAAAAATAACGGCCTATTGTGAGGCTACAGGCTTGAAAAAAGAAAAAAAGGAGATGTCATGAGCAAAATGCCGGGGTACACGGGCAAGATAGCAAGGATTGATTTAACTAACGGGAAAGTTACTGATATCCCCACTGAAAATTATACAGCTTCTTTTATCGGGGGAAGAGGTATAGCTGAAAAGATATACTGGGACGAGGTTCCGCCGGAGGTCAAGGCTTTTGACCCTGAAAACCGCCTGATTTTCGCCACCGGTCCGTGTTCTAATTTCAAAGGTCTTGCGGGTGGGCGGTGGACAGCCTGCGGGAAGTCATCCACAACTAACCCTGAATTCTTCAGTTATTCCAATCTTGGCGGAAGTTGGGGCGGGACACTGAAAGCCGGAGGATTCGATGGTATGGTAATCCAGGGCAGGGCCGAAAAACCGGTATATATACTGGTCGAAGACGGGAAAATAGAGGTTAAAGACGCTTCCGAAATATGGAAAAAAGGCACCGGTGAAGTAAGGGAAATTTTGAAGAGCAAGCACGGCGACTCCATGAAAGTATTAAGCACAGGTCTTGCCGGAGACAACATGGTCCCGGTAGCCAGCTTGCTGGCGGATAACGATTCCTCTGGTTCGGGTGGTCTTGGGGCGGTTATGGGCTCAAAACATCTGAAAGCGGTGGCTGTCAGGGGAAGCGGGACTGTTCAAGCTGCTCACTCGCAGCGCCTCCAGGAACTCCTGGAGCGCATTGCAGAACTGAAAAAGGATGTACCGCAAAGCGAAGGTGAACCTGTTGAGGGTATTGAGAAAGACCCTTGTTATGTCTGTACCGATGAATGCAACAGGGGCGTGATAAAGGCCAGCGACGGTAGTATCGGAAAAGTCATGTGCCAGAGCAGCGCTTTTTATAAGGACTGGGCAAAAATATATTATGGTGAAATTAACGAAGTACCCCTTTTTGCCACCCGGCTGTGCAATCATTACGGCCTGAATACCAAGTCGGTAGATCCGATTATCACCTGGCTTAACAACTGTTACCAGGCGGGACTTTTAAATGAAAAGAGCACAGGTCTCCCACTGACAAAGATAGGCAGCCTGGAGTTTATTAAGGCCCTCACCGGAGCAATGGCAAACCGCCAGGGTTTTGGAGACATCCTTGCCCAGGGTTTCCCGCGGGCAGCGCAAGCGGTAGGAAACAAGGCTGTGGAACTTCTTTACGACGAAGTTACCGTCGGCGGTGACAAGGTCAGCTATTCCCCGAAAGCTTTTATTACCACTGGAATTCTATATGCAACGGACCGCAGGCAGCCAATTCAGCAGCTTCACGAAATAAGTTTATTATCAATCATATGGGTGCGCTGGGCAAACAAGAATCCGGGAGCTAATTTATCCAGCACGGTTTTTCGTGGGATTGCCAAAAGGTTCTGGGGAAGTGAGATCGCCGGAGACTTCTCTACCTACGAAGGTAAAGCCCTGGCAGCCAGGATGATCCAGGACAGGCAACTGGCGAAGGAATGTCTCATCCTTTGTGACAAGCAGTGGCCGTTCCAGTATATTGAACACTCTAATGACCATATTGGAGATCCATCGCTGGAAAGCCAGATATATTCCGCTATCAGCGGAATTGAGACCTCGGAAAAAGAGCTTTACAGAGTAGGAGAACGTCTGCAAAACCTGCAACGGGCTATTTATACCCGGGAGGGTCACATGGGTAGAAGGGACGATACTCTTCCCGATGCATGGTATACGGTTCCCTTCGACAAGGAGAGACAAAATCCGGATTGCATCCTCCCCGGAAAGGACGGGGAGATTTATTCCCGAAAAGGCGCAACCTTCGACAAGGGCAAGTATCAGGATATGCTGGGTGAATATTACAATCTCCGGGGCTGGGACCGGGAAACCGGATTACAGAAAAAAAAGCAGCTTGAGGAAATCGGCCTGGCCGATGTTGCCAGGGACCTGGAAGCCCGCGGCCTTCTCGGATAGATTTACCGACTGTAATAAATATATACAACATCCCCGAATTATTTATACCATGGTAGTCGTAGGTAAACAGACTTAAATCCTTCACACGGGAATGAAACTATTTGAATCATTCAGGATAAGAAACCTGGAGTTAAAAAACCGGTTGGTCAGGTCGGCTACCTGGGATGCGACAGCGGATGTTACGGGCGCGGTTACCGACGAATCCGAGGCTTTATACCGGGAACTGGCGAGGGGAGGAGTCGGACTCATAATAACCGGTTACGCTTTTATATCAGCAAGCGGACAGGCACTTCACGGCCAATACGGTATTCACAGCGATGATATGATACAAGGCCTGCGGCGGCTGGTGAGGGCAGCCCATGAAAACGGCTCCGGCATAGCCCTTCAAATCGCCCATGCAGGCATCGGTGCCGACTATCTGGTACAAAAGGGTTTAACCCCTCTCGCCGTGTCGAAGATAACCAGGTTGAGCCGTGCGCACAGGGAGATGACTGATGAAGATATCGAGGTTATTTTGGAAGATTTTACTTCAGCAACGTTACGGGCGGTGGAAGCAGGCTTTGATGCCGTGCAATTTCACGGAGCCCATGGTTACCTCATGAGCCAGTTTTTATCCCCTTTGTTCAACCAGCGTAGAGACAAATGGGGAGGCACGGAGGAGAACAGGAGAAGATTTCACGTAGAAGCCATAAAGAGGGCACGCCGCGCCGCCGGCAGTGGTTTTCCCTTGATGATTAAGCTTGGTGTCAGGGACGACAGGGGAAAGGGTTTGACCCTGGAGGAGGGGTTGGCGGCTGCGCAGCATATGGTTGCTGCCGGGATTGACTCGATAGAAGCCAGCACGGGCGTCGGCACATCTATGCAGGTAATGAAAGAGGGAGAATATGAGCGGGCATACTTCAGGGAGCGGGCTGCTGCTGTGAAAAACCGGGTTTCCGTTCCTGTGATAGCCGTCGGCGGTATTCGCAGCCAGGAACTCGCAGAGGAAATCATTGTCAGCGGAGATGCCGATATGGTTGCCATGTGCCGTCCGTTTATAAGGGAACCTGGCTTGGTGAACCGGTGGTTAAATGGAGATATGACACATGCTGCCTGTATTTCCTGCAACAAATGCTTTACTTCCAGGACAACGGGAGAACCTGTAACATGCATTGATGAAAAAGAGGCTAAAAACAGATCAGGGATATGATTCACAAGCTATTTGAATTAAAAGGTTACGGAAAATACATTACATAATGGAACAGCATTTGGTCGATAAAGAAAAACCTGTTATAGCCATCACCATGGGGGATGCCTCCGGCATAGGCCCTGAAGTTATTGTAAAAGCCCTGCTTTCGAGAGAAATTTACGAAATATGCCGGCCTATCGTGGTAGGTGACGGCTCGATAATGGTTAAGGCTATCAAATTGCTACAGAAGCCGGTTGAGTTGCGGACCGTTAAAGCTGCCGGCGGTGCACAGGGCCATCCTGGAGTAATTGATTTGCTGGACCTGCATAACATAGAGCCTAACCAGGTTATCCCCGGACAGGTCTGTAGGACTTGCGGAAAAGCTTCTGTCGAGTACATCGTTGCCGCTACCAGGTTGCTCCAGGATGGTAAAGCGAAAGCCCTGGTGACAGCCCCGATAAGCAAGGAGGCGACAAAGCTGGCAGGATACGGGGAAATGGGGCACCTGGAAATTCTTGCGAGCTTTACCGGTGCCCGTGACTATGCAACTATGCTGGTTTCCGGCCAGTTGCGGGTTGTTCACCTC
>JAUYHV010000182.1 GCA_030689845.1 Dehalococcoidia bacterium | reverse complement strand
AGACCCGCCCCTTGCTTCAGGGCGCCCGTCTGACTACCTGGGAGTTGAAAGAATGGGGCATACCTGTAACTTTGATAACGGATTCCATGGCCGGGCACTTCCTCAGCCGGGGAAACATCGACTGCGTGATTGTCGGCGCCGACCGCATAGCCGCCAACGGAGACACTGCCAATAAAATCGGTACCTATACCCTGGCGGTGCTGGCCACGGAAAACGGCGTGCCCTTTTATGTTGCGGCTCCCACCAGTACCGTTGACCTTTCCACGCCTACCGGGGAAGATATACCTATTGAAAACAGGAAAGAAGAGGAAATCACACGCATTGGTGGGAAGCGATTTCCGCCCAGGGGGATTAAAGCAGCCAATCCGGCTTTCGATGTCACGCCCCACTACTACATCTCCGCTATAATAACTGAAAAAGGCGTCCTCAGGGAGCCCTATATCGACAGGTTGAAAGAGTAGTCTCGTAAGCGTGTTCCGGCAGACCCGTAGGGTGGGTTTCGGGTTCCGCTTTGCTTTACACACCTTACACGTCTTGCGTTTAATTCCCCTTTTTCCAAAAGGGGTGTCCCGATACATCGGGACAGGGTATTTAATACCTCCACCGCTTCGCGGGTACTCCTTTTACAAAAAGGAGAATTTTTTATACAGACGTCTATCCGGATTAATACCTCATTTAAAGACAGGTGCTGCATTTTTCCGGCGCATTACGCCGGGGGTAATTCTTCAGGCGTGGGGACAGTCTCACCTTTTAGAGCTTCAAACTCCAGCACGTTATCAAGCTGGTTTTTATATTTTATTATATGGTTTTCCCCTATGCGGTAAGCCTCGGCAGCCCGGACCACATTCTTACCCAGGTCTTCGTATTTGGTATAAAAAAGCCCGAATGACTTTTCTAACCGGGTAAGGTTCTCCCGCAACATTTGGGCGTTCTTTACCATCTCCATATTTCTTACCCCCATCAAAACCACCTGCATAAAGGCGTAAAAGGTATTGGGGCTGACAGGTATCACCTTATTGTCCTGGGCAAACTTGCTTAAGCCGGATACCTGGCCGAGGAAGTTTTTATCTGCGATGGTTTCATAGTAAATCGCTTCGGAAGGGATGAACATAAGCGCGAAATCCGTGGTGCCCTTTTCCGTTTTTACATACTTCTCTGAAATGCTTTTAATCTGGACCTTCACCGCATTTTCGTGCTCTTTCCAGTATTTTGCCTTTTCCTCAGCAGAGTCGGCGGCAAGGTATTTCTGATACGATTCCCTGGGAAATTTGGCGTCAATAGGCACCACCACATCCTTGAATTTAATCACGGCATCCACGCGCTCGGAACCGTCAATACAATACTGTTTTTCCCATATACCCCTGGGCAGCGCCTGCTCCAGCATTTCCTCCAGTATTATTTCCCCGAAGCTTCCCCGCAGCTTCGGCACCTGGATAATGTCCTTAAGGGATTGCCCCAGTTTCTGGGCCTCCTCCTGTTGTAGAATGAGCTTGTTGATGGTGGTACCCATGGTGTTAATATTTTCCAGGGTCCTCAGGGCGTGCCTGTCAATTGTCGAGCGGGAATCTTCCATCTGTTTTTTTGCTTCGCCCATTTCCGTGTGAATAGTGGATTGAAACTCCATAAACCGCTGCATCAATACAGCCTCCGTCCTGGCTTCCCCACCCTGAGAATTATTTCTCAATAAAACGATTAATACAACGACCAGCAGGCCAACGACCAGTACGATACCTGCGGATACAATAATTTCCATATATTATCCCTATCGTTACACGATAAAACACTACCGGGAGTGATTAACTTTATTGTCTCGTTTTTTCATCGAACAAATCGAAAATCCTCTTGTAAGGGTTCCCTTTTTTTGCGGATTCGGCCATCTGGTCCATGCGTTCCTTAATCTCTTCCCGGGTTAACGGGACCGCCTTGCCAGCCTTTGCTGCCTCGAGGAGGTATTTACAGTTTTCCTCCAGGTAAATGGTCAGGTAAGTAGTCTCTTCGATACTGGCGCCCACGGTAATTACGCCGTGACCCCGCAACAGAATTGCCTTTGCGCTTCCTACAGCCCCAAGAAGCTTTTTCCCATGTTCTTCATTCACCAGTATTTCGCTTTTCTCATAAACAGGCACCCCATCACCCAGGGGGGCGCCTTGAAGGGTGACGGGACTGAAAGGTATACCCGCAATAGCCAGGGCCATGGAGTAATACGGATGCACATGCGCCACGCAGACTGCGTCCTCCCTGGTTTTATGCAAAACACTGTGTAAAACCACTTCTAAAGGCACCGTTCCGTTCCCTCCCAGTTTTTTACCTGTATAATCACATAGCACAAGACTGTCTGGTTTAAATACCTCCTTGGTGCTGCCCAGCGTCGCAGTAATGTAGAAGGTATCACTTCCCGGCACCCGGCAGCTAATGTGACCGTAAATGTCGAAAAGTCCCAGCTTGTTTAAAATGCGCCAGCAGGTTGCCAGTTTTTGCTTTAACTCTGCGTCAGACATGAATTCAAACCTCCATTTATCTTTTTATATATATTTAATTTATCACGGGATTATAGCAAATAATATCCTGTTCTCAATTACTGTTTCTGAAAAACAACCTCTTTAACCAGTTACTTCTCCCCGCAGGCGCCGTCAGCAGTTTTATTTTGGTCTCAGCTTCCATTAGCTGTGCCTGCATAAAACCCAGTTGCCCTGCGAGTCTCTCGTTCTCCATTTGCAACGATTTTATCATGTCCAGGGCTTTGTCCATGGGATCCCCCGTTGATTTGACCACGGGTATGTCCATGGATATGTCGCGGGCTTCACCAGTTTTTGTTGAGGAATAATTACTTCCAGTAATTCCATTCCCTGGCACCCCGTCCACCTTTGCTGTTGCGAGTGGACGGACGCCTCCAGGTCCTTCAGTTAGGCTATCCCCATTTTCCGGTAATTCTTCCCTCCCCCTGACACCTTTCTCCAAAGCTTTCCCACCCAGGTCCGTGATTCTATACTCGATACCCCATATCCCCGGGACCTGGTCGGCTTTAATACTGCCATTCCAGATTCTCCGCCGCACTGTCTTCTCGGACACGCCGAGTCCCCGGGCGGCCTCCTTAATTGTCCAATACTGTCCAGGCATCTCTGGACAATATTATCATATTTTTGTCAATAGTTTGTCAAGGGTTGACAAACGCCTACCAGGTAGGGGCACGGCATGCCGTGCCCCTACAGAATGCCGTGTATAAACCCCTGTCCAGGGACCGTTGACATACGGTAACAGACCCTTCGACTTCGCTCTCCGAAACGAGAGTAACTTCGGGCAAGCACGGGGGCTTGCCCCTACAACGGGTGAGAAACCTACTAACCTCAAAGGGGATTGAAACTTCAAGAAGGCCCACAGGCAGGGACGCCTGTGCTCCCCTGTGAGAAGACCACTATTTCCCGGAGGGCGGGCCTCCGCGCCCGCCGGCTTGCCCCTACACTGGGGGCTTCTGTGGAGGGCGGGCCTCCGTGCCCGTCAGCAATAGGTGTTGCCCCACATCTATAAATAAAAATTAGGGGCACGGCTTCAGCCGATGTTTCTTTTCTGATAAAATACAATCTGAGGGTTAGGCCGATAATCGGCCTAACCCTATGCCTGTTTGGGATAAAAATCAAAATTGAAATGAATTTATCGGTTTTACTACAAATAATTGAAAAATCACCGTCCTTTTCGAGCCTTATAAAGCGTTTTAAGGAAAGCCGGGAAGTAGGCGTGAGCGCCATACCGAACGCCTGGCCTATGTTGATAGCAGCGATTAACCACGCCTTTCCCTATCCCATACTGGTAATCACCTCCCGGCCCGATACGGCCCGGCACCTTTATGATCAAATAAATCCCTGGTGCCCTGAATTCGGGTGCTTGCTTTTCCCAGAACCCGACACTTTACCCGGCGAGCGGTTGGCAGCCGACCCCGCTACGGTACAGGGACGGTTGAAGGTATTATTTTCCCTGGTTAACCACCTCGGCAAAAGGTCTTACAAGTCTAATCTTATTGTAATAAGCTCCTCATATGCCTTAGCTCAGAAGACAATCCCGAGAAAAGTATTTGACAGCTCTTGTCATGTTATCCGGGCTGGCGCAAAGGTCAATCTCCCTGAAATATTGAAAAAGTGGACCTCACTGGGGTATGAATTTGAGAGGGTTGTGGAACTGCCGGGAACCTTCAGCCGCAGAGGGGGAATCATAGACATTTATCCCCATGTCAGTCCATACCCCGTTCGGATGGAACTTGAAGGGAACCTGGTGGAAAGCCTGCGTTTTTTCGATCCGGCTTCCCAGCGCTCCCTGGAGATTACGGAGGAAGTTTTTATCGGCCCGGCTGTTGAAATGGTAATTACTGCCGAGCATACTCTGCCCGATGGATTGAAATCTTTGGACCCCGGAAAGAAGTCCGCAGATATGGCCTTTTATGCTTCCCTTTTCAACACAGGAACCCTTTTTGACTATTTGCCCGAAAACAGCCTGGTGATATCTGAACCCGCTTTAATGCTGGAAAAATCCGTAAATGAAATCCATGCGGAAGCGGAAAAAGTACGGCGGGAGCAGGTAGAAACAGGTGAACTGCCCGGTGATTTTCCCCTGCCCTGCCTTTCCTGGCCGGACTTTGACCGCCTGCTGCATTCCGTTTCACCGAGCATAGAGCTTTGCAGGCCTGAGGAAGAAACGTGGAGTCCGGAAAACCGCATTTTTTTCGATTTTCAGGCAGCCCCATCTTATGGCGGACAACTACATTCCTGCATAGGTGATATCGCCCGATTCAAAAAAAACGGACGGCATATTATCATCGCTTCACATCAAGCCAGACGACTCTCAGAGTTGTTGGAAGAGCAGGACATTATTGCCGGTGTCACGACCGATTTAAAAGTAATCCCCGCTGCCGGAGATGTCGCCCTTGTCCAGGGTATGCTCGACGGAGGATGGACATTTCAAAGCGGCAAAGGGGAAAATTATGTCTTATTCACGGACAAAGAAATCTTCGGCTTCGTCAAGCAAAGGCGCGAGGTAAAAAGAAGACCCGCCAAAAGACAATTGTTTCTTTCGGAGGTTGAACCTGGTAATTACGTTGTTCATGCCGACCACGGTATAGCCCTGTTTAAGGGGACCACTGTTATCCAATCAGAAGGTATCGATAGGGAATACGTAATCCTGGAATACGCCGAAGGCGACAAACTTTATGTTCCTGCGGACCAGGCAGGGCATGTAACCCGTTACGTAGGTGCAAGCGACCATGCCCCACGCCTGAACCGTCTTGGTACCCAGGAGTGGGGCCGCACGAGGCAGCGAACCCGGGAGGCTGTACTGGTCGTTGCAAGGGAACTGCTCTCCATTTATGCCTCCAGGGAGTTGAAAGAGGGTTACGCTTTTTCTCCCGATACTGTCTGGCAGCAGGAGATGGAATCCTCTTTTCCTTATGTAGAAACCCCGGACCAGATGAAAGCGGTGATTCAGGTAAAAGAGGATATGGAAACTCCAAGACCAATGGACCGGCTGGTTTGCGGCGATGTGGGATACGGAAAAACAGAGGTTGCCTTGAGAGCCGCTTTTAAATGCATCATGGATGGCAAGCAGGCTGTGATACTTGTGCCTACAACCATCCTGGCCCAGCAACATTTCAACACCTTTAGCGAACGTCTAAAGCCCTACCCCGTTAATGTCGAGGTTTTAAGCCGCTTCCGGTCGGAAAAAGAGCAGAACTCAATTGTCGAAGGACTGAAACTGGGCACTGTCGACCTGTGCATCGGCACCCACCGCCTTTTGCAAAAGGATATTGTTTTGAAAAACCTGGGACTTGTAGTGATTGATGAAGAGCAGCGTTTCGGTGTCAAACACAAGGAGCACTTTAAAATATTGCGGCAGGAAGTCGATGTGTTGACCCTGAGTGCCACTCCTATACCCCGCACCCTTTACATGTCCCTGGTCGGAGTTCGGAACATGAGTGCCATGGAAACTCCTCCTGAGGAACGCCTCCCTATTAAGACAATGGTTGGACCCTATCATGACAGGGTAGTGCGGGAAGCTATAACCAGAGAAATTGAAAGGGGCGGCCAGGTCTTTTTTGTTCACAACAGGGTCCATAATATAAACGCGGTGGCTGAAAAACTCAGGCTGCTGCTGCCTGAAATCAGAATCGATGTCGCCCACGGGCAAATGCCTGAAGACACCCTTGAAAAAGTAATGCTGGACTTCTCCCGGGGAAACAGCGACGTGCTTGTCTGCACCACCATAATCGAGTCCGGTCTTGACATGCCCAACGTCAATACCCTGATAATAAACGAAGCCGATAAACTTGGGTTAACCCAGTTATACCAACTGCGTGGCAGGGTAGGGAGAGGGGTTGTCAGGGCATACGCCTATTTTCTTTATAACAAAGGGCGGGAACTGACAGAGACGGCAGAAAAACGCCTCCAGGCCATAGTTGAGGCTGCCGAACTGGGCGCCGGGTATCGCCTGGCTATGAAGGACCTGGAAATACGGGGAGCAGGAAACCTTCTCGGGACAGAGCAAAGCGGGCATATAAGCGCCGTGGGTTTTGAGCTTTATTGCCAGTACCTGTCACAGGCAGTCAATGAACTCAAAAAAGCTGGAAACGATAAAGAAAAACCCTTAATCGGTGCCCGGCAGGACGCTGCATCCCCCGTGATAGACCTGCCGTTGAGTGCATTCATCCCCGAAACTTACCTGCCCGACCTGGGGATGCGCCTGTCTGTCTACCAGCGGTTAACAAAAATAACCAGTGAAGACGATGTGGAGGAAACTGCCCGCGAACTTACGGACCGTTTCGGGGAATACCCCCCTCAAGTCAAGAACCTGTTGTATCTGTTGAAAGTAAAAGTCCTCGCCCGGAAGGCAGGCCTGAGCGGAATAGGATATGAACAGAGTACCATTATTTTGAGACTTCCCGAGGGGAGGACCCTCACCGGGAAAAAAATGGAAGACCGTTATTACGGATTTAAGGCTGGCTGGAACCAGGTACGGTTTTCGAAAAAGGAAGCCGGCCCGAAATGGCAGGAATTGCTTGAAAATTACCTGCGTGACCTCTCTTTGGCTTCCTGAAAAAGAGGCTCCTGCGAAACTTATAAAGTGCTTTCAAATCCCCCTTTAATAAAGGGGGATTAAGGGGGATTTGTGGCGTTTCGCGGAAGGCTTAAAAAAACACAGTTTTGTTAATAACGGCGATGACCAGCCGCCTGGTTAATTATAACAACCCATTTTGATCTGCCGTGCCGGCAGGCTTTCCAATTTAATTGCCAAGGAATTGGCAATGCGATAAACTAATTGCGGCTGCTTAAAACACGAAAATATTCTCTTGGAAGGAACCCTCTTTTGGCTCAATTTCGCCCTTTCCACGGTATTCGCTTCAATCCGAACAAAATATCCGATTTGGCTGATGTTATCTGCCCCCCCTACGATATTATTTCCCCGGCGGAGCAGGAAGCCTATTACAGGAGGTCTGACTATAACATGATCCGCCTGGAATTCGGCCGTAACCAGTCCGGGGATGCTCCCGGCAATAATAAATATACCAGGACCGGTGAAACGTTTAGACAGTGGATCCAGGACGGAATTTTACACAGGGACGAATCACCTTCTTTCTATATACATAAACAACTGTTTCAGTTCCGGGGCACCGAGGTTGAAAGGCTCGGATTAACGGGCTGCCTGAAGCTGGAACCCTGGGAGAAAAGGATTGTTCTTCCCCACGAAAATACCCGGGAAAGACCTAAACAAGACCGTCTTCAGCTTCTCAGGGCGTGCCGGGCAAATATCAGCCCGATCTTCGTCCTGTATGAAGATGAAAACAATACCGTAGGTGCTATTTTGAGCGATATTCAAAAAGGACCGCCGTTATTGAACTTGTCCCTTGAAACCGGGGAAAAACACTGGATATGGAAAATAGAAAAGCCGGAACAAACGGCTATAATTGAAAAAGCCTTCATTTCCAGTTCCCTGAGTATTGCCGATGGGCATCACAGGTATGAAACTGCCATAACATTCCACTCGGAAGTAAAGGGGTCGGACATCGAGGAATCCGCAGGGTACGTAATGATAACCCTGGTAGATTTCAAAGACAAAGGCCTGCTGATATTGCCCGTACACCGCCTTGTAAAAGGGCTGTCCGCAGGACAACTGGGTTCTTTGAAAAACCGGTTTGAAAATCTTTTCATCCTGGAGACCGTGCCTCTGCATAACTCAGATTCTCAAGGAAAGCCCTTTCCGGAGGAGTTAAATCACTGGCACGACTCTGCAAAGTCAATCGGGGTTTTGGGAGTCAAACACGGGGAATTGTTAAAACTGACTTACCGGCCTGAAAAAGACTATAATGCCCTTATGCCTGCCGGGCATTCTCCCTACTACAACAACCTCGATGTAAGTCGCCTGCAACACATGATATTAGACGACCTTTTTTCAGATGGGAAAGAAGCGGACGTCATGTATACTCACGATGAAATGGAGGTTTTCCAAAAAACCTCCTCGGGTGAATACCAGCTCGGTTTTTTGCTTCCACCATTGAAAGCCGGCGACATCAAACACACCGCCCTCTCCGGGGACAAGATGCCGGAAAAATCCACTTACTTTTATCCCAAGCTGCCAACCGGACTGGTAATGCGCCGCCTTGAGCCCGGTACCCTGTAACCCCAATATCTTGTTTGACTGTTATGTGCAGTCGAGTAAATGAATTTTTCCGATGGTAAATAGAGGTATTCCTGGAAACGGGATTGAGAGGAGAACAATATAGTCCCCAAGCTTGGTATTCTGAATATCGCGGTAACGCCAGCCTCCGATGTCATCTTCAGGTCGAATTCGCAGTATGTTCAGACGGAAGACCTGAATAAACCCCGGTTTAATGGGCCAATCTTGAAAAACTTTTAACACTATCATTAATTCCATTGCCACGGGTCAATATAGTATTGGCGGTGAGGGAAGCTAAAGCAAGCCTGGCAAAAAACTTATGCTTCGTCGAAATATTAAGAAAAAAACCTGACAAGGTACGGACCGAGACCTTGGCGGGTGCTGGTGGAAGTAGTCCCCAGGCAGAAAATCGGGAAACTTTCTTCCCTCAGCCTCGTTTACGGTTTCGCAGGCCTTATTATCCTCGGGACAGTATTGCTGTTATTGCCTGTTTCTGGTCAGCACAGGCAGGCTACCAGCGTAATTAACGCTCTTTTCACGGCAACTTCGGCGGTATGCGTTACCGGGCTCACGGTTGTTGACACCACCGGCCACTGGAGTCCCTTCGGCCAGGCCATAATTCTTGCATTAATTCAAATAGGCGGGTTTGGCTTTATGGCCAGCGCCACTATTTTCTTGCTTTTTTCCGGTCGCCGCATAAGCTTGAGGGAAAAATTACTTATTGGAGAGTCGATGGGGCTTTCTCATATGGGGGGCCTGCTAAAACTGGTAAAGCAAATGGCAATATTCGCTTTCGTTGCCGAAGCCGCGGGAAGCTTTATATTCTTTTTCAGTTTTTCCGGGGACAACTCCCTGGGTGCGAAAGCCTGGAAAGCTGTATTTCATTCGGTATCGGCTTTTAACAATGCGGGGTTCGACCTTTTCGTTGGTTCCCGAAGCCTGCTTGATTATCAGAAAGATATTGTCGTTTTAATAACAACGGCAATCCTTATCATTCTTGGAGGCATCAGCTTCCTGGTATTGGCAGATATCGTGAAAACGAGGCGCTTTTACCGGCTATCCTTAGACAGTAAGCTGGTACTCTATTCCACGTTTACTCTCCTGGTAATTGGAATGACTGTAATTTTACTGACCGAATTCAACGACCCTGACACGTTGGGCAGCCTGTCGCTACACCTTAAACTTGTTAACTCTTTTTTTCAATCCGTAACAGCGAGAACTGCCGGATTCAGCACTATCAACATGGCCGATTCTGCCAACTACGCACTTTTCGTTACGATGCTACTGATGTTCATAGGCGGCGCTTCGGGTTCAACAGCCGGAGGTATTAAAGTGAATACCTTTGGCATACTTGCAGCCACTGCCTGGGGCACCATCAGGGGAAATGAACATGCAGGAGCTTTCGGCAGGGAATTTACTAACCAGCAGATTTTCCGGGCTCTGACGTTAACCATGCTGTCACTGGCCCTCACTTCCATCATTGTATTTTCCCTTACCATCACCGAAGGGTTCAATTTCATTAATATTTTATTCGAAACCGTATCGGCTTTCGGCACTGTAGGTTTATCTACGGGCATCACCGCTGACCTTTCTGTAATTGGAAAAATATTGATTACAATAACGATGTTCACCGGACGCCTGGGCCCTCTTGCCCTGGTTCTTGCCTTAACCCAGTTCCAGAAAGCAGCCAGGTACAGGTACCCTGCAGAGTCAATTAGAATCGGTTAGGAGGTCCAATTGAAAAAGCAAATTGCAGTTATCGGATTGGGGAGGTTCGGTATCAGCCTGGCAAAAACCCTTACCAATCTCGGGCACGAAGTTCTGGCCATAGATATGGACGAGAAAAAAATTCAGGATATTTCAGCCGACATAACCCACGCGGTCCAGGCAGATGCCACCAGCGAGTTGGTACTCAAGGAATTAAGCATCAGGAGTTTCGATATTGCCGTGGTTGCAATTGGTTCAGCTATCGAGAGCAGCGTCCTGTGTACCCTCCTCCTAAAAAAATTAGGGGTTCCCTATGTGATTGCCAGGGCTGATACCGAACTCCACGGCAGCATACTTCAAAAAATTGGGGCCGATACGGTAATTTATCCCGAGCAGGAGATGGGAACGAGGTTAGCCCAGGTGGTAACCATCAGCAATGTTTCGGACTATATGTCGGTGACACCGGGTTACGGAGTGGCAAAATTGCGCGCCCCTGACAGTCTGGCAGGGCACAAACTATCAGAACTTGGCTTCGGACCCAAGGGCAAGTGGGAAGTAATGGTGGTATTAATAAAACGCGAAAACGAGATAATAGTGAATCCGGGCCGCGGGGAAGTTGTTAATCCCGGCGACATTCTTATTGTCGTCGGAAACGACGATAAGGTTGAGAAACTCGTGGCCGAAGCAAATAAAGGCGCGAGTTAGGAGCCAGGGTTTTTTAGGCATCCCGGCTCTATTCCTGGCGGGGTTCATGACCTCTAGAAGAAAAATATTTTACAAATTCCAGGAAATATACCCCAAAACATATTGACAAACCAAATCTATTGGAATAAACTATAGTTTTGCGAATATATGGTCTACCTATAATATTTTTTCACAATTTCTCCCGATTACCGCTTCACATATTTGTTTATTTTTCCCTCTTTGTTTGCGGAACTTCCACGTTGACGCTAAATTTTAGGAGCAGGTTTTTCAAATGTTATTAAAAAGCAAAAGTTCGTCCGATGACTACGTCATATTCAGCAACAGGAAAGGTTATGGCAGGCTCAGTGATGTCCTGGAAATGCCAAGCCTGATATCCATCCAGATAAATTCCTTCAAGCAGTTTCAAGACGTAGGGCTAAAAGAGCTTTTCGCAGATATATCACCGGTGAAAGACTTTAACGAAAGCAAACTGGAGCTCAGCTTTTCGGACCCGGTTTTCAAGCAACCCAAACACTCCGAGGACCAGTGCCGGGAGAGAGATATCACTTTTTCCGCTCCCCTTTTTGTAAATGTAAAGCTTGTAATTAAATCAACCGGGGAAATAAAAGAGCAGGAACTCTACCTGGGGGATATTCCCCTGATGACCAGCAACGGCACTTTTGTTATCAACGGAGCAGAACGCGTTGTTGTGAGCCAGTTGATCCGGTCCCCCGGGGTATACATGTTAAAAGGCGAGGATCCGGCCAGCGGCAGAATGTTGTGCGGAGCCAAATTGATACCCGACAGGGGAGCCTGGCTAGAATTTGAGACCAGCAATAAAAACGTTATTTTCGTGAAAGTGGACGGGAAACGTAAAATCCCCGTTACGACTCTTCTTAAGGCCCGTGGTCTGGGAAAAGACGAGAAAATCATTGAAAAATTTGCCGACGTAGATAATGATCCCCTGCACCAGTATATAAAATCTACTATTGACTGGGAGACTATGGTAGAGGAAGTTGAACCTGAAGCCGGGGGTTTGGAAAATAAAGACGAAGCTCTGAAAGCCATATACCGCAGGTTGCGGCCGGGAGATCCTCCCAGCAGTGAAAACGCCCGCCTTCTGATTGACAATCTTTTATTTTCTCCCAAGCGATATGACCTCGGAAAAGTCGGCCGTTACAAACTTAATAAAAGATTGAACCCGGGCGTCCCCGAGACCACCAGGGTGCTGACCAGTGAGGATTTAATAGCCTTGATACGTCGTATCATAATGGTTAATAACGGAAAGGATACACCCGACGACATAGACCACCTGGGGAACCGCCGGGTACGGACTGTGGGTGAACTTATACAAAACCACTTTCGCATCGGCCTTTTGAGGTTGGAGCGGACAATCAAGGAAAGGATGAGCATCATCGACCCTCAGATCGCCACTCCTGCCAGCCTTATAAATATCAGGCCAATAGTAGCGTCCATGTGGGACTTTTTTAGCAGTTCCCAGCTATCCCAATTTATGGACCAGACGAATCCCCTGTCGGAACTGACCCATAAAAGACGTCTTTCTGCCCTTGGACCGGGCGGCCTTTCCAGAGAGAGAGCAGGGTTTGAGGTACGCGATGTCCACCACTCTCACTATGGACGTATTTGCCCGATCGAGACCCCGGAAGGTCCAAACGTAGGTCTAATCGGTTCCCTGGCTACCTACGGCAGGATTAACGAATATGGCTTTATTGAAACTCCTTACAGGAAGGTACTTAATAAAGTTAATAACACACCTGACTGGACAGAAGGCAGGACCCTGAGGGAGCCGGTTGAAAATAAAAAAAGCGGCATTAATTTACCCGCCGGCACCCTGATAACGACACAGCTAAGCAAGAAGCTATCCGGCCTTTCTTTAAAAACGATAGGCGTTTTGCCGTTTGTTTCGGATAATATCGAATACCTTACGGCCGACAGAGAAGAAGAATATACAATCGCACAGGCAAACGCAATAATAGATGAAAAAGGCCAGTTCCGGGAGGATAAAGTCGAGGCAAGGCACGGCAACAGGTACTTCAAGGTAACCCCTGATACCTTAAATTTCATGGACGTTTCACCAAAGCAAATCGTAAGCGTCACAACAGCTATGATACCTTTCCTGGAACACGATGACGCGAACCGTGCTTTAATGGGTTCTAATATGCAGCGGCAGGCTGTGCCCCTTTTGAAACCGGAGGCCCCTATCGTGGCAACCGGGATGGAGCGCCTTGCTGCTCGTGACAGCGGTCAGGTGATTATTGCCTCAGAGGATGGAATTGTATCTTCGATTACCGGAAATGTCATCGTAACCAGGAACAAAAACGGGAACGAATGTACTTATCCTGTAATGAAATTTCGCCGCACTAACCAGAGCACCAGTATCAACCAGAGACCCATCGTTCAGGCAGGAGACATCGTCAAAGCGGGTCAGATTCTGGCTGACAGTTCCTCTACTGATAAAGGTGAACTGGCCCTTGGC
>JAUYHV010000178.1 GCA_030689845.1 Dehalococcoidia bacterium | reverse complement strand
GGATACTGGGAGGAATCGTGGGTTTTGTGGTCGGGTCCGGGGTCGGCGCCATAGTCGGAGGATTGGTTTTAGGAGCCCTCGGCTCTGCCGTCGAGCACTGGCTCTGGCAACCGGCCCTAAGTACCTGGAGCGGCCTTGGAGGATCTTTAAGTGGGCTGGGCGGGCTTTTTGGAGGCCTCCTGGGGGGAGCCGGCAGCGCCATCGGCGGATTCCTTTCCTGGACCGGCGGGGGTCTTGCCGCCGCCGGAGGATTTGTGGCTGGACTCGGAGTCCAGCTGTCAGCGCTTTCTCTGCCGACCTCCCTGATCACCGTTCCGGTTTTGGGGGCAACCGGAGGCGCTCTCGTCTTCACCCTCTGGATGAATACTTCGATTGTGGGAACCGCCTTCATGCGCCAACCGATCCCCAAAGTTACCAATCCTCCTCCAGGGGCTTCTGAGTACATAGCTTTAGACAAAACCGGTGTTTTCTCAAGTCTCGGCGCCCCAATTAGTTACACCTTAAGGCTGACTGCCAAAACGAAACGCCTGGAGAACATTCAGGTGAGCGACGAGACTACTTTCAATTGCGCCGGCTCCCCTCCTTCAGTACCGCGTAAAAATTTAACCCCAACCCCCCTTTCCCTTAACCCAGGTGAAACCACAACTTTAAGCTACTCCACCGACACCAACCCTCAATTCAACAACTGCACTGTTACCAACAATGCCACTGCTACTTTTAATGTCCCAGAGGAGGGCAAAACCGGCCAAATAGCCTCCGCCTCCTTTTCCGTCACCATCGGCTCACCGCCAGCCACCAACTGCCCGGTTTTAGGCGGCGGAATTCTCTGCGGGTCCTGGGGCTCAAGCTATTCCTGCCGTCACTGCAAACCCGGGTATTACGGCTACGACTGCCAGGGAGATTGCAACTTCACGGGGGCTTGCGAACGGGCCACCGCCATCGACGTCACTGTCCTCCCTGCGGGCCGCGATACTTCTGATGTCTATCTCCCCACGATTTTTGGCGAAAACATGCGATGGGAGTTTAAAGGCGAGAGGGAAATTTGGGACGGAATCTTTTGGGGCTACGACAAAATTTTTTCCGCCCAAAGCACAAGCGGGAAAAGATATAATATCCGACTACTCCATCTTGATCCAGGCAGCCCATCCTTAACAGTTGGGCAAATTTATCCTTCAGGGACTAAAGTCGGGAACCTCTTTGACAACCTCGATAGCCCAGGGAGAGGACATGTCCACGTCACGATTGCTGAAGACGGCGTCTGGAAACCACCCGACCTTTATTTTAAAATGTGCATATAAAACTCATTATGTCGCGTAAAAAAATCTTGATTGCCATTTCTGTTGGGGTTTTTTTGCTAACACTATTTTGGCTGTGGATTGCGTTACGGCCTCAAAGGCCAACTTCTCCCCCTCTTTTGATTATGGCCGTTGCCCCAACTTTAGACCCAGGGTACCTTTACGCCCCCGGCCTTCAAATCACTATCACCTTCAACCAGCCTGTTCCCCCTGAAAATTTTTCTTACCTCCTTAAGCCCAAAGCAAGAATTAACTTGAAGACGGCTTCCGAAGGAAGACAAATAATCTTTTCCCCGGAAAAAGAATGGGCAGAAGGGAATTATTCGTTGGTTATTCTTAAAAAAACCCAGTCTCAGTCAAGAAAAGAGCTCTTACAGGATTCTAGCTATCAATTCCGCGTTGGCATTAGCAGAGAAGCAGATATCCATGAAGAGGGCCCGCGACCTACCCTTGGACCCTGACTGGCATGATGATGTGGAGAAAGGAGTCGTCGTCTGAGGGCCTAAAAACCCCTGGGCTCAAAGGCCCGGACATTTCAAAAGTTATCTCTTTGCTTTTAACAGCTCCTAAAAAGTCCAAAAGAAAACGAAAGTTAAAGGCGATCTCTCCCT
>JAUYHV010000171.1 GCA_030689845.1 Dehalococcoidia bacterium | reverse complement strand
CCGGGTATACCCCCATGCGCCCTTGGGCGGGTAGGTCTTATAATGTATATTGGACAGAGTAAGGATGAGTTTACCCACTTGAAATGAAAAAGAGCCATAATGATATTGTCATTAGCTAATGCGGGAGGCAGGAGCCAGCCTGTCCCCGGATGGTTAAATCCTGTTCACCTCTCCGCTTTCTTTGTTTAATTTATTATGTGGAATATAATAGGGCAAGATAAAGCCATAACCGCACTCGAGGGCGCTATGCGGACGGGACATTTATCCCATGCCTACCTGATTGTGGGGCCGCCGAAGGCGGGCAAAGGGACGCTGGCTGTCCGGCTGGCCCAGGCTTTGAACTGTACGGGTGAAACCCCACCCTGTGAAGAATGCAAGAACTGTCGCCGTATAGTCTCGGGAAAGCATGCGGATGTGATTACCATTTCCCTGCTCAATGCAGTCTCGGAAGAGGGCAGCAGCCGCAAGGAAATAGGCATAGATTCCATTAAAAGGCTCCAGAACGATGCCTATTTACCTCCCTTTGAAGGGAAACGGAAAGTATTTATTATTGACGGCGCCGAGTACCTGTCGCAGCCGGCTGCCAATTGCCTTCTAAAAACCCTGGAGGAACCTCCCCCGGGAGTAACGATACTGCTGGTTGCCTCGAGGGAAGAGCAGTTGCTGCCTACCATAGTATCACGCTGCCAGAGGATAGAACTTCTGCCCGTACCTTCGGCAACCCTGCAAATAGCCCTGGAGGAGGGGTATAGTGTCGGGACGGAGCAAGCCCGGCTCCTTTCAATTTTATCCAGGGGCTGCCCGGGATGGGCCTTGGCAGCTATTGCCGACAGCGATTTTTTAGAAGCGCATTACAGGCAAGTCAGCGATTTGATTGCCCTGGAAGAAGCCGGCATCGAGCAGCGTTTTGCCGCAGCCGCCAAATTAACCGCCAATTTTTCACAGCAGAGAGAAAAAGTGGACGAACTCCTGGTTTTGTGGTTGAACTGGTGGCATGATGTTTTACTGGTTAGCATGGGTGTCAGGGATTTTATCAGCCACATTAATCTGGAAAACGTACTGGAAGAAAGAGCGCGTTTATACACCATGGAAGAAATTAATAAATTTTTAAGTCGTCTCAGGGAAACGAGGCAGTATTTGGAATGGAACGTAAATCCACGCCTGGTTATGGAAGTTCTGATGCTGGAATTACCGTCGCCGCGCATACCTGCGAAATCGAAAGGAGGATAAAGGAGGCTGTCGGGGGACGACACTTCCTTTACAGAAAAATATGCCCAACATAATAGGAGTTCGCTTTAAAAAGGCGAGTAAAATATATTATTTCGATCCGGGTGAGGAGGATTTCCACGTTGGTGAAGCCGTTGTGGTGGATACTACCCGTGGAACGGAATTAGGCTGGATAGTAATAGAACCCAAACAGGTTTTGGCCAATGAAATCAAGGAACCCCTGAAACCTGTAGTACGTAGAGCAGGAGAGGAAGATTTAAGAAAAACTGAGGAACACAATAAACTGGAAAAGGAAACCCTGGCACGGTGTCAGGAAGTTGTGGCAAAAAGCAGGTTATCCATGAAATTGATTTCCTGCAACCATAATTTAGAGGGAAACCGCCTGACCATTTATTTCAGTTCCGAAGGAAGGATAGACTTCAGGGACCTCGTTAAGGAGTTGACCTCAGTTTTGCAGACCAAGGTGGAACTGCGGCAGGTGGGACCGAGAGACGAAGCGAAACATGTGGGCGGGTTGGGCCGGTGCGGGCGGACATTGTGCTGTTCCACTTATCTGTGCGAGTTTGCCCCAATCTCTATTAAGATGGCCAAGGAACAGAACCTGCCTCTTAATCCGACGAAAATTTCCGGTGTATGCGGGCGTCTTCTCTGCTGTTTATCCTATGAGAACGAGCAGTACAGGGAGATGAAACAGGAAATGCCTCGCATAGGGCAAAAGGTGCAGACTCCCTCGGGAGAGGGGGTGGTATACTGGCACAATCCCCTGAAAGGAACAGTAGTTGTCGAACTGGAAACCCAGGCGATGGCGGAGTTCAGTGTAGACCAGTTAACGACGGAAAAGGCAGTGGGAAAAAGTGAAGACAAGCGCGCCAAATAGGGCGGTTACTGGAGGACGTAGTTTTTCCACGCGGTGTGGTCCTGGAGATATGTGAAGGGGACGCGGACGCTGTAAGGGGCGATGGGGGCGGGCTGGTGCAGCAAACGCATATTTGCTTGGGAAGGGGTGTGGCCGGCTTTGCGGCGGTTACATGCCGGGCAGGCGCTGACCACGTTGCCCCAGTCGTGTTTACCTCCCTGGTGCTTCGGTATGACGTGGTCCAGCGTTAAATCTTTTGTCTGGCGGCCGCAGTACTGGCACGTATAGTCGTCCCGGTTAAATACCTCGAGGCGTGTCATTTTTGAATGGGGAGGAGGGCCTTTTACAAGGTACACCAGGCGGATGACCGAAGGCAACGGGAAGGTGGCATATGAGGAGAAAATGTACCCGGAACCGTTCTCCACAATCTCAGCTTTGCCACGGAACACCAGCACAATAGCCCGGCGCACCTGACATATATTCACAGGCCGGTAGTTCTGGTTCAAAACTAACACGGGGCTTCTAACCATAAAAAATCTTGGACCTAAGCCATTAATTTATTAATTCTACAAAAAAAGGAAATAGGACGCAACAAAAAAACGGGCATAAAGACCGCGGTCTAAACAAAGATATTTGACGGAATACCGCCCGGAATATGCGGAAACTTAACACAAAATCACTCCCGATTATTCTTCCCGGCCAATCTACTCGCGCTGGTGTCGGAACCCCCTTTTAATTTGGCTGGAATCGGGAGTCTTTCTTCCTGAGCCATAGTCTGTCTGGTAATAGGGAGCCGGGAGGGGAGGTGTAAAAACGTTCAGGCTATGGTCGTCCAAGCGGGAACATATTCGGTCTTCCAGTTCATCCCGGGATGGGGTGGTGAAAACCGTTGGCAACTTCGCGTTATACCTGTAATTTATCAACTGGTACAGTTTTTCCTGGGCCCATGCCGTGCTGGAGTGTCCTCCGAGGTCATCCAGGATTAATAATTGCGCCTTTTTTATCTGCTCGAAAAGCTCATCATAGCTTACCTTACTATCCGGGCTGAAAGTGGAACGTAGATGGTCCAGGAGTTCAGGGACAATCTTGAACACGGGTTTCTTCCCCTGCTTGATATGCTGGTTGGCAATAGCCGCGGCAAGGTGGGTCTTTCCGCTGCCGTGAGGCCCTTCCAGCACCAGCCAGCCCTCGGGATTATCGGCAAATTGCCTGGCAGTTTTATAAGCCGTCTCGATAGCCTGCCTTGCCTCCAGGGGTAACTCCACCCGTTTCCACTGGAAGTTGTCGAATGTCATGTTTTTCAGGCCTTCCAATTCCAGTTCGCTGCCGTGTTCCTGAAGAAGATAACTTTCGCCGAGGATGAAAACACTGCTCAACCTGGGTTCGCTTAAACGCATGTTCCACCGTTCTCCCATATCTTTCAGCGACAGGCTGCTGGTGAACACGGAAGGCAATGCGTAATTGAACCGGTGGTTGATAATCTGGTCCAGTTTCTCCCTGGCCCAGGATGTTGCGCTGTGGTGACCGAGATCG
The DNA here is from genome assembly GCA_030689845.1 of Dehalococcoidia bacterium. Taxonomy (GTDB): domain Bacteria; phylum Chloroflexota; class Dehalococcoidia; order JACQUA01; family JACQUA01; genus JAUYHV01. The sequence continues at coordinate 7,898 of JAUYHV010000171.1, read as the reverse complement.
TCGAGTATCAGCAGGGGAGTATTTTTAACCCTTTCAAATAGTTCGTCATGCCCGATTTCGCTGTCCGGGTGGAAGGAGGAGCGGAGGTGGTCCAGTAAATTTGAAGCGCTTTCGAAAAAGACGGGATAACCCAGCGAAATCCTTTGATTGGCGATGGCGGCAGCCAGGTGCGTTTTCCCGGTTCCGCTGGGACCTAACAGGACAAGCCAGCCGGAGGGTTTATCGGCAAAAGACCGGGCAGCTTGAACGGCGAGGGCAATTTTCCTGTGAGCGGGAGCCTCGCTGTCATCATCCGGGACGATAAAACTATCAAAAGTTCTTTCGGAAAGGGGGCCGAGATTGCTGTACTTCTTAAGTGACTTCCTGCGTTCGTCGTCAAGAACCTTTTCCGCGCAGTTACAGGTAATTATCCTGCTGTAATCCGGTTTACCGGACGGCAGCAACGGGTGGACAAAACCTGCCCCCCGACATGCGGGACAGGATTCTTCCGGGGAAACTGATGGTTCCTCCTGCGAGGTTGAAATTTTATCCTTCGCGATTCCCGTAGAAGGTATTTTTTTTAAAATGTCTCCCAGACTTTCCATTTCCTTTGCCTTCGGCGGACCACCTTTCCAGAATACGGGAAATATACCGCCAGTTACGCTTGTTCAAATCTACGGCTTCTTTAAAAGCATCTTCTATCCATGAAGCGGGATAAGTTTTTTCCGCCTCCAATAGTTCATCGGATATGATGGGTGTCAGGAGTCCGATATTGTCCTGGTAAAGGGTAAATATGTCCGGTGTCCTCTCACCGGTTGCGCCTCTTTTCCACTCATACAAGGGACGCCCGAGTTCCAGCCTGCCTCTTTTTATTTCTTCGACAGCTTTCCTGCCTGCTTCGGTATTGGCGAAATACAGGTCCTGCCTGTTCCCGTCCTTTTCCACAGACAATCTTAAAAAAGTACCCCTGGCGACGCTCCGGTTCAGGGCATCTCTCAGGATTTCTTCTCCCGGTGTTTCCCCGGCAGTCAGCTTCTGCGCCAGCGTTTGCTCTGCCAGAAGTTCCGTCAACGTAACAAATCTTGGATACCCCTTTTTTCTGTTAAGGAGCCAGAAAATATAAAGGCTCACTTTTAGTTCGAAGGTTTCATCGATATCCAGGGCCAGGGCGGTCATAAACAGGTCGGGAACCGGGGTGAAACGGGTACCCTGGGGGAAGCCTGTAAACTCTGTCAAAACTGGAAGCTCCTGTCGAGGGCTTCGATATTCTCAAACCTGGAATACTGGGGAAAGAAACGGAGTTTCACCTCTCCCGTGGGCCCGTTTCTGTGCTTGGCTATGATAACATCGGCGATACCGCGGGGATATGGTTCCTCGGGGTGGTCTTTCTGCCAGTCCTCCTCTTTGATGTAAAGTTCGTCGCGGGATATAAACATGACAATATCTGCGTCCTGTTCTATGCTGCCGCTTTCCCTGAGGTCCGAAAGTTGCGGCCTGTGGGAAGTCCGCCACTCTACGGCACGGCTTAACTGGGAAATGGCTATGACGGGTACATTTAATTCCCGGGCCAGGGCCTTGATCGAACGGGATATGTGGCTTACCTCCTGGACCCGGTTTTCGGACCTGCCGTCTCCCATGATTAACTGCAGGTAGTCTATGATTATTAAATCAATTCCCTTCTCATAATAGAGGCGGCGGGACTTACCCCTGATTTCCATCATTCTTATCTGGGGGGTATCGTCGATATATATGGGACACTCGGACAGTATGCCCGTTGCATCCAAAAGCCTTTTCTCCTCCGAACCGCTGATTTGGCCGAGGCGGATGTGGCGGAAATCAATGTTCGCCTGGCAGGAAATCAGGCGCCCCACCAGGGGCAGCCGTGCCATTTCCAGACTGAAAATAGCTACACGGGATTTTTTTTCAAGAGAGGCACTCAGTGCTATGTTCAATGCCAGGGTCGTTTTTCCGGCGCTGGGTCTCGCGGCCAGGATAATCATATCCGCCGGTTCCAGTTTACCCAGCTTTTCATCCAGGGCGTTGAACCCGGTATTGACTTTCCTGGCAGCGTGCTCTTCCTCCTCTTCACCGGTTTCTTCAAAGTACTGGTCCAGCACTTTGCTTATGTGAACGAAATCTCCCCGGACGTAACCGTGCCGCAGACCGAAGAGAAGACCCTCCGCTTTGCTGAGACTTTCCTCTGCATCCATGCCCGACTGATACCCGATGGCGGCGATTTGACCTGCGGCGGTGATCAGGCTACGCATTACCGACAGGCGGTGGACTATCTCGGCATAATGCTCAACGTAAACGGAACTCGGAACGGAGGAAATAAGATGCGAGAGATAATCCCTGCCGACCGCTTCCAGCTTGTCCTGCCGTTCCAGTTCATCGGCAACGGTAATCTGGTCTATGGTTGCCCCGCGTTTATATAACTCTAAACAGGCCTCGTAAACCCAGCGGTTCTGTTCCTGGTGGAAGTCCTTGGACTCCAGGATGGTTGCCGTACTGAAAATGGCATCACTGTCTATGAGCAGAGAACCGAGAACTGCTTCCTCGGCTTCGTTATCGTGAGGGGGTAGTTTCTCCCCGTTCATTTTCACCGCTTTCTTTTTCTACTGTGACTTTAAGTTTGCTCTGAATATCATGGGAAAGCCTAACTACAATGTCAAAGGTCCCGGTGGCCTTGATGGGTTTATCTATCCCGATTTTTCTTCTGTCGATTGTTATGTCCAAATCTTGCAAAATCTGGTCCGCAATATCACTTTTAGTAATAGAGCCGTAGAGGCGGTCACTGGCGCCGACTCTCGTCCTTATAATAACTTCTTTCCCCTCCAGTTTTTCTGCCAGCAGCCTGAATTCAGATTCCGTGCGGGCTTTATGCCTTGCTTTTGATAGGCGGAGTACATCGGACGACTTGATGGCCGAAGGAGTAGCCATAACGGCTTTCCCCCTGGGGAGAAGGTAATTGCGGGCATACCCCGGTGCGACTTCCTTGACGTCCCCGGCTTCTGCAACAGGCGGGACATCTTCCAAAAAAAGGACTTTCATTTAATTCTCCTTATGCTAATACAGAAATAGAATACAAGATTTTGTTATTTTCGGGTTTATAAAAGTTACTAAAGAACAGGTTATAGAAAACATGTTATTGATAAATTACCTCCGTACCGGGGGCGCCTGCCCTGTAAACCGCTAAATGCACCGGCGGAAACACCCGGTATTTTGAAATTATAACTTTTCGGGAAGGGAAAGTGTTAACCGGTTAAAGTCCCCGGAGGAAATTATTGGCAAATATGGCGCTGGCTGCCCCGTCTCCCGCAGCTATAATAGCCTGTCTGCCTGAATTGCTTCGAATATCCCCGGCAGCATAAATCCCGGGCTGGCTCGTTGCCAGTAGAGTGTTTGTAACGACCTGCCCCAGCTTGTCCAGTTCCAGAATATCCCTGAGATAGTCTGTGTTCGGTTTGAACCCGATGGCCACAAAAACACCGGCGACCTTAAGTCTGGTAATCTTGCCTGTTTTAACATTGCCCAGTTCCAGCTCTTCAAGAAACTTTTGGCCCTGGACCTTTTTCACCACTGAATCCCATATAACGGTGATTTTAGGGTCGGCCAGGAGGCGTTCCTGGAGTATCGGGCTCGCCCTCAGTTCATTGCGGCGGTGAATTAGAATCACCCTGGAGGCGAAATTGGTGAGGTAAAGGGCTTCGGATACGGCGGCGTTACCTCCTCCGACAACGGCCACAACGCGCTCCTGGAAAAAGTTGGCATCGCAGGTGGCGCAATAGGAAACACCCTTTCCGATAAATTCTCCCTCGCCGGGAACTCCGAGCTCGGTGTGCTCGCAGCCTCCAGCCAGGATGATGGAAGAAGCTTCAAAACTGCCGTCGCCTGTCTTTACAACGTTCCGTTTTTCCCGGTATTTAATTTCCTCGACCCCGGCATAGTGGATTTCAAGGCCGAACTTTGTGGCCTGTTTGTACATTAGTTCCGCCAGTTCCCCGCCGCTTATGCCGTCGGGAAAACCAGGAAAATTTTCGACTTTTGAGGCAAACAGGATTCGGCCTCCCAGCGTCATTTTTTCAATCAGCAGGGTTTTAAGCCGTGCCATGGCGGCGTAGATGCCTGCTGTCAGACCGGCAGGGCCTCCGCCAATAATAATCAGTTCATATTTATCGTTCATAGTAAAAGTATATAAAGCCAGCTTTAAATTCGGGGTTTATTACACAGGTATTACCGGTTGGTCCGCCGCTACGAATTACAGTTCGCGGTCCTGTTCGGTTTCAATCATATCCATGAGCATCCTGGTATCGAACGGCCCGCTGATTCGCGTTTCTCCGTTAATCATCAGCGTGGAAAAGGGCATTTCCCGGGTTGCCGTACCCCGGGCAAGCAATATTACCCGGGGGAGGTCCGGGTTATCGGCAACATCTATAAACTCAAGCAGGACGTCGTCGCCAAACCTTTGTTTTGCCCGGGAAATAGCGGCGGTCTGCTCTTCCCCTTTTGACCAGTTTATGGCACAGTCTGATTCGCACCAGGGATTGGCGCTGTTAATTAATATGGTTACCTGCATATTTGGATTTGTCATCGGTGGACCTGTCTTCTGGTTTCAGGCTAAAAGGGAGTCTATTATTTCCTGCAGTTCTTTTTTCGGACGGGCGCCGACAACCTGCTGCATGGGTTTGCCGTCTTTAAAAAATATTATGGTCGGTATGCTGTGAACTCCGTACTTCCCTGCGGAACCGGCGTTGGAGTCCACATTGAGTTTGGTGAATTCCACTTTGCCGCTGTATTTTTCCGCCAGTTCATCCAGGACGGGGCCCACCATGCGGCAGGGCCCGCACCATGGAGCCCAGAAATCCACTACAACTGGCAGTTCAGCTTTTATTACTGCCTGTTCAAAGGAATCATCGTTTATTTCCAAGGGTTTGCCCATTAGTGCTGCTCCTGCAAAAGTTTAATTTTTATTCGGTAGTAGAAATTTCTAATTCATATTCTGTGCTGTCGTCCGTTTCCTCTTCACCGACATCCTCATAAAGGTCCTCCTGATCCTGGTCAGGCAGTGCTTCCCGGTGGTCAACAGCTTTAACAGCCAGGTAAATAGCGCTTTTTATGGCTTTCGCGTTACTTCGTCCGTGGGCAATTATAACATTTCCCCTGACCCCCAATAAAGGCGCTCCGCCCCTTTCCGAGTAATCTATCCTTTTAATAATTCCCTCTAAAAAGGGTCTCACGATACTGGTGGCTTTTTTCAGGCCCCTCCTCCCGTTCAGGGCGTGCTGGATAGACAGGGTGAGCATCTCGGCAAAGCCTTCGCTGGCCTTCAACACCACATTTCCCGTGAAGCCGTCGGTCACCACTACGTCGGCGACACCCCTCGGGAGGTCCTTACCCTCTACGTTGCCCACGAAATTGAGGTCCGTAGCTTTCAGCAGCTTGTGGGCTTCCCTGACCAAGAGGTTACCCTTGGACGGTTCTTCCCCGTTACTGAGGAGCCCAATCCTCGGATTCGCCACTCGCATGATGTTGGCGGCGTATCGGGCCCCCAGGTAGGCGAATTGCACCAGGAAAGGCGGCCGGCAATCGGTGTTGGCTCCGGCATCCACCAGGAGGGTGTGACCTGTAGGGGTGGGGAACAGGGTGCCGATGGCAGGGCGGTCGATAGAGTCTTCCAGTCCCAGGCCGAAAACCGAGCCCCAGACCACCGCACCGGTATGGCCGGCGGATACAAACCCGGAGACTTCGCCGCATTGGAGCAGGTTAATTCCCCGGGCGATTGAGGAATCCGGTTTTTCCTTCATGGCTTTTCCGGGCGATTCCCCGAATTCAATAATTTCGGGAGCGTCAATAATATAAAAAAACGAGTCCTTGACCAGTTTCTTGTGGAGAGCAAGTTCTTCGATGATGACTTCCTGCTTTCCCAGAAGGGCGATGTTTATAACAAAGTCCCTGGATGCCTCCAGGGCGCCTTTTATTATCTCCTGGGGGGCGAAATCTCCACCCATTGCGTCAACGGCCACCGTTATTGTCGGCTTAGGTTTCGGCTCTTTTTTCTTTTTTCCCAAAGGGCTTCCTTTCATCCGGACCACCAGTTCGGAAAAAATAGAAATACGGGGATGGTGTCGCCAAATGGCAAGACCCCTTATATTTAACCCGTATTCTAGTAATTATTTACCTGGAGTTTTTTAATCGGGCTGATTAAAAAACATTAATACCGATTTTAAATTATTCTCCAATTCAATATTGAATATGATTTTTATCATATCAGAGGGATTTCCCCAATGCAATATTTCTTTCACAATTTATTAATAATTTAATTTCCCGTCTCTTTCATGTGGAAAGGCCTTTTCCCTTTACAATATTTCCAAAATGGTCGTATAATCCTTCAATCCTGTTTCAGTGCTTCTTTTTTTTAATTACCCTGAAAGGAGTATCAGAACTTTGAAAGACCTTTCTTTTGGCCTCACCGTGACCGTGCTGGGCATGGGGATAACCTTCTTTACCCTGGCCTTGATTGCTGTAATTTGCCTTCTTTTAAGGAAAGTTCTTCCCTATCAAGAAGGTGAAGAAGGTGAAAAGTAGGCTTGCACATGGTTCCTGCAAAGCGCAATAAACTTTTTATTCAGGGGGCGACATGTTACAGTCAGCTTTAACGGGTCTGGTAAGCGGGTTTACCAGTGTTTCCTGGCAGAATATTGTTATGATGGCAGTCGGACTGGTGCTGCTATACCTGGCCATAAGGAAGGGGTTTGAGCCGTTACTTTTAGTTCCCATCGGTTTTGGCGCCCTACTGGTGAATTTTCCCCTGGCGGGTTTCATGGACGACCACGGGGTTTTAAGACAGTTTTATAACGCCGGAATACTTACCGAGATCCTGCCGGTCCTCATTTTTGTAGGGGTCGGGGCCATGATAGATTTTGGCCCGGTAATAGCCAACCCGGTCGTTCTGCTCCTGGGTGCCGCTGGCCAGTTCGGGATTTTCCTGACACTGCTGCTGGCCCTGCAGTTAGGCTTCACCAGGCTGGAATCGGCATCCATAGGTGTCATCGGTGCCATGGATGGCCCCACGGCCATTTACGTGACATCCCAGTTCGCTCCTCATCTCCTCGGAGCGGTCTCCGTTGCGGCCTACTCTTACATGTCCCTGGTGCCCATACTCCAGCCCCCGATAATGCGGCTGCTCACGACGAAAAAGGAACGGCAGATAGTGATGTCCTACGAGACCAAGAGTGTTTCAAAGAGGGTAAAGATAGTATTTCCCATAATAATAACAATACTGACGGGACTAATCGCTCCCTTCGGCCTGCCCCTGATGGGAGCCTTGATGCTGGGCAACTTTATGAGAGAGTGTGGTGTCGTGGGGAGGCTTGCGAACACAGCTCAGAATGAACTGGTCAATATCGTTACCCTCCTCCTCGGCATCACCATCGGGGCCACCATGATGGGGGAGGTATTTCTCAAGTGGCAGACTATGATAGTATTCGGCCTGGGGCTGATAGCCATAGTCCTGGACACAGCGACGGGGGTTTTACTGGCCAAGCTCCTCAATGTAATAACCCACGGAAAAATAAATCCCCTGCTCGGGGCCGCGGGGACGTCGGCTTTCCCCATGTCTTCCCGGGTAGTGCAGAGGGAAGGGCAAAAAGCCAATCCCAAGGTCTTCCTGCTATGGCACGCCGTCGGGGCCAATACCGGTGGGCAGCTTGGTTCCGTTATGGCCGCGGCGGTAATGATAGCGATTTTAAAAGGCCTGGGCATAGCCTGACCGTTAAAAAGCCCTGTGGCTGTTCAGCGGGTCTTCTGCTATACTAATTAATCAGAAGGGCAGGGTTACGCCTACCGGGCAGTAACGCCTTCTGGATCAAGGGTATTCAGGCTGGCCCCTGTAGCTCAGAGGATAGAGCACTGGCCTCCGG
>JAUYHV010000163.1 GCA_030689845.1 Dehalococcoidia bacterium | reverse complement strand
AGGGATAGGTAGCCAGCACAGCGTATTCATAGAATCTGCTGTAGCAGGTGGAGCAGCTTACTTTGTTACAAAAAATACGCGCTGGCAACAGTTATCACAAAATCTGCAACAAAATTATAACCTTAAAGTGATCACACCAAGGGAATATACCACGGTAGAAAAAGAATAAACTGTTTAATAATATCACGATATTATTACTAGAGGTATAACCAATCAAGCAGACCATTTCAAAAAAGCTCTTTGAAGAAGCCCGGCTGCACATCCCCGGAGGGGTAGACAGCCCGGTCAGGGCGTTTAAAGCCGTTGGCGGCACTCCTCCCTTTATTACAAAAGGGAAAGGCGCCCGGTTATTCGATGAAGACGGAAACGAGTTCATAGATTATGTCGGTTCCTGGGGCGCCATGGTACTGGGCCATGCCCATCCCCGGATGACCCGGGCCCTAAAAACCGCTGCAGCCCGGGGAACGAGCTACGGGGCCCCCACGGCCCTGGAAATAGAACTGGCCAGGCGAATCAAACAGGCTGTCCCTTCCATAGAACTGGTGCGTTTCGTCAACTCCGGAACGGAAGCTACCATGAGTGCCCTGAGGGTTGCCAGGGCTTTTACGGGACGGGATAAAATTATCAAGTTCGAAGGCTGCTACCACGGCCACGCCGACGGGCTCCTGGCCAGGGCCGGGTCCGGAGCCATGACCCTTAGTTTGCCGGACAGCCCTGGAGTACCCGCGTCCTTTACCGAACAGACCCTTATAGCACGTTACAACGACCCTGATTCCGTCAGGAGCCTTTTTCAAAACCTCGGGGGCGAAATAGCGGCGGTAATTATCGAACCCCTGGCTGCCAACATGGGCGTGGTCAAACCGCAAACCGGTTTTTTGAACGGCCTGAGAGATATTACCAGGGAATACGGCAGCCTCCTTATTTTCGACGAGGTTATAACGGGTTTCAGGCTGGCCTTCGGCGGCGCCCAGGGCCTTTTCGGGATTAAACCGGACATCACCTGCCTTGGAAAAATAATCGGGGGAGGACTGCCCGTCGGCGCCTACGGAGGACGTAAGGAGATCATGGAACTGGTAGCCCCGCTGGGGCCCGTGTACCAGGCAGGAACCCTTTCAGGCAATCCCCTGGCCATGACTGCGGGTATTGAAGCATTACGAATCCTGTCCAGACCCGGCACTTATGAAAAGCTGGAGAATTTAGGGAACGCCCTGGAGAGGGGCCTGCAGGAAGCGGTGAAAAGCAACGGGCAAAAAGTCACTATTTCCCGGATGGGCTCGCTCCTCACCATGTTTTTTTCCCGCGAACCTGTTACTGATTACGACACGGCAAAACTGTCAAACGTAGAGCTTTACAAAGTTTTCTTCCACCAGATGCTGAAAAGGGGCATCTACCTGCCGCCGTCACAGTTCGAGGCCCTGTTTATTTCCCTGTCCCACAGGCAAAGCGATATCCGGCAAACCGTCAAAGCCGCCGGGGAAAGTTTCCGGGCGATGAGACCCGGGAAATAACAACCTGGAAAATCTTAACCGTCAAAAATTGGGGGGGGGGGGGGGTAGACCCGCCTGTTTGCACAGCTCGTTGGCGGTTATCCTGTCAAAAAATAAGTGTCTCTTAACCAGGATTGTTTTAACACCATTTGTGTAGATGGAGTGCTTGCCACCCTCACGCAAGAGATAAAAACCGTTCACTTCAAAGTATTTCACCAGGTCTCTACGCTTGACCGACAACCTATGCCTCTACGAGGACCTGTTCCAGTATGTCTCCCCCGGGAGGAATTTCTCGATCTTGCTGTTTGTATGCCTGTATCATCTCCTGCATGGCATCCCTGAGCATCTCTCTGCATTCTTCTATGGTTTTCCCCTCGGTGATTACTTCAGGCCACTCGACAAGCTGACCCATGTATCCGGAGCTTATTTTGGTGTATTTTGCAGTGTAGGTTCTAAGCACTGGTAAGATTACCTCCACACAGGTGATTGTGCTAATTATAGCAGGTTTCGTCTACATACGCCGGGGTTAACGAAGAAGAATACCTCGAGTACCCGTGCAAAAGAGGATAAAGTGTATTCCCGGTATTACTATTTAAATTCCCCCGGCTAATTCAACCAGGTCCAGTTTCATCCCGTCACGGGCGGCAATAGTCTTGATGCCTGTCTCCAGGGACAGGTTTTCCGCCAGTTCCCAGGGTTTGTCCCGCCACATATTCATGCCGAAATGGGTTAATACCACCGCCCGGGGCTTAATTTCCAGCATAATCGTTTTAACGTCGGCAAGGGAAAGGTGGAAAAAGGGATGGCCGGGGTCTTTCCGCACAACATTTATTACCAGGACCTGACCGTGATAGGCTCCCGGCAGCTCCGGGAAAAACCGGCTGTCGGCGATGTACGAAAAGGTCACCCCGGGCAATTGAAAATTAAAGCCGTAGGTCTCGACACCGTGGTCGTGGCGGAGGGGAGGCGTAAAAGAGACTTCCCCCACCCGGTAAGTTTTTCCTTCTTCGAGAACATAAATCTTTTCAGGAAAAGAACGGAGGTATTTGAGGATGACAGGGTCCCCTTCCAGGGCATCAGCCGGGGCAAAAACAAGGCCTCTCTTTTTAAAGCCCCCTTCCGTCATGGCCTCAATCATTACATTTATGTCGCTGGCATGGTCCAGGTGGCGGTGAGACAGGATGATGGCTTTTAATCTCGTTGGGTCCAGCTTCCTTTTAGTCACCTGGACAATACACCCCGGACCGGGGTCCACCAGGATTTCCTCCCCGGCGAGGCTCATCCACATACCTCCGGAAGCAAGGAGCTGCTTCGCTACCATGATGCGCGCTCCGGCGGTGCCTAAAAAAGTGATGGTGGCGGGGGATGGGGCTTCCGTGTTCATCATGCTAATTTTAACCTGCTTTCACTTTAACCGCCGCACCAATTTAGCTGGAGCACCGATTTTATTAATGATTCGCTTCCATCATGGACTGCACGGAGCATAAGTGAAGAACTCCATTTGATATCAGCCTTTAACAAATCCCTGTCGTTTTCCCTCTATGGAACTGAAAAGATTGTCATAAGAGTCTGTAAAAGCCCGGACCCCTTCATATTGGATTTGCCGGCATACTACATCCACATCTATTCCCAGGCTCAGGAGTTGTTCTATTATCTGCCCGGCTCCCCTGAGATTTGCGTCGAGAGTGTTTCCCGCTGTGCCGTGGTCTTTGAAAGCCTTAACCGTTGACAGGGGTATGGTATTAACCGTATCTCTTCCGATCAATTCTTCCACGTATTTAACGTCGCTGTAAGACGGGTCTTTGGTACTGGTGCTGCCCCAGACAATGTTCTGGAGGGCGGCCCCGGACGTTTCAAGCTCCCTGAACTCCCGGCCCGAAAATATCTCCCTGTACCGGTGGTATACGCGGCAGGAGTTAGCCACAGCCGCCCTGCCCCTTAATTCCCTTATTATCCCCGCTTTGCCCGGCATAACTCCTGGCTCCGCCGCCATCCTGTCCAGCGCCTTGTCCACCGCGGTATCAATCCGGCTGACAAACACACTGGCAACGGAATGCACTGCCGAAAGGCTGAGGCCTTTATCTTTTCTCCTTTTCAACGCCCTGAGATAGGCCCGGGCTACCCCTTCATACTGTTCGATGGAAAATATTAAAGTGGCGTTAATGTTCACCCCCTTGACAAGCAGTTCTTCTATGGCTTTATTTCCCTCAACGGTTGCAGGCACCTTAATAAGGATGTTTTTTTCCCCCAGGTAATTAAAAATCCCGACCCCTGATTCTATAGTGGCCTCCACGTCGGCGGCAAAATGGGGGGAAACTTCTATGCTCACGAAACCGTCGGTTCCCTTGCTTTCATTGTTAATCCCTTTTAACAGGTCGGCTGCTTCCCTGACATCTCTGAAAGCCAGGGCTTCATAAATTTCTCCGGCGTTTTTACCTTCCCGCGCCATTTTCCCTATATCCACGTCATAATCGTTACTCGAATTGACAGCCTTTTCAAATATGCTGGGATTCGTCGTTACCCCCGTTATGCCGTCCTCCCCGATCATCCGTTTCAGCTCTCCTGAAGCTAATATATCCCTCGAGATAAAATCCAGCCACGGCTTTTGCCCGAAATCGTGCAATGCCCACAGTCCGTTTCGTTTATCTTGCCGGGTCATATTGCTCTCCTCGGATACATGGATTTCCCATTCGGTTTTTCAGGATATTTGAATATTACCATTTTACCCGCAAAATAATCTACTACGCCTCTACTAAGGCCCAGTATCCTACACCACGGGGTTTTGTGGGCGGACACGGGGGTCCGACCCTACGATTGGCCATTCTCGCGTCCGCCATTCGCCGTAGGGGTAACCC
>JAUYHV010000160.1 GCA_030689845.1 Dehalococcoidia bacterium | reverse complement strand
GAACGTTTCCGCCGCCCAGTATCCTTGCTCCATCAGCCTCACTGTGTTTTATTATCGGTAACATACGTTCCACGTCTATGTTCTCGGTTATTACCACTTCCTGGCAGGGGGCGCTGCTAACCTCAGCAAACGGCAGGGGTTGCTTCATGGCTTGATGGCAGTTGAATTTTATTTTTTTCCAGTCCTCGATACAGAATATGTCGGCAATCCATTCCCTTCTGCCGAACAAGTTGCCGACATCCCTGATGGAAGGATACCCTTTAATATTTTCAAAAAGGATTACAGGGCCACCTTCCAGGGACTTCTGTATGCCCGATATTTCATATATTGGATCAACCTCGTCCTTTATAACGAGTACTTTCCCCTGTTGATTAAGATAATTTATGGTACTTCTCATGCTTACCGCAGGTTTTTCCACCATGTGATGTTCTCCTTAAAATCTTTACGGGAATGATGCCCATTGGACCATTTATGACATGCTGCCTCACCCCGGAAGCTGGAAATATTGGGTGTCGCCGCCCGGAAAATGATAGCTGTTTTTATTTTGCGTATCAAGATTATTTGTATGATTTATTTCTAATTAATATGAAATTTGTTAAATGAAAAGACATCTGGGTTACGTTTATGGATTTATTCAAATTAAAAGGCGGGGATTTCCGGGTCTTTCTTCCTGTTAAAAGCACCGAAAATAATGTATTTAAGATTATTCCATCTGAGCACAAAACCGAGGAGGGTGAAAAGGTCTTTATGATTCAGAGCGGCCCGGACTTTCCACTTTACCGGTTTTGTTGTTTGAACGACCATAATAAGGAAGTCTCCCATCCTGGTTAAGTCTTCTACTTCTCCTATCAGTTCTGTTTTTCCGAGTCCCGTGGATCTTAATCTCATGGGTTGAACTCCTTTCCCGTTAGTGAAAACCAAGTTTGTTACTTTTTATTATTTGAAATCCAGCCTCTTCCCCGTTGGAATTGATTGGCAGGCATACGAGGAATAATTTTGCAGAAGTAAAGCTGGTGTATTGTTTTTAACCTGGCGAATAACATTAAACGCTTTTATCGGATAGTCCAAGTTCCTTAAGTTTTGCAGGTGTGGGGATGCCATTCCGGTCCCAGCCTCTCAGTTCGTAATATTCATCGAGGAGGGAGTCCTGCTTCCTGACGATTTGCCCTTCGGAGGGCCCGGCATTCAAAAGTGGTTCTGTCAGCATTCTTTGAGGAAGAGTGTCGTCATGCCTTGAAAAACCTTCCCGAATATTAAACAGCCGTTCAAGGTTGTAGATGCGTTCACCCACCAGGAAAAGGTACGCTGGATCACCAAATTCGGCGATTCCCGTCACCGTACTCAGCATCTGGCTGAAGTTGCGCACAGAAGCCATCCCGCTGGTAAAGGAGCAGGCAATACCTACCTCATTGACGGATACCCTGTCCTGGCTGAGTTTAACTACATCGGCGCTGCCTTCGTCAGCCAGCCGGTCTACCGGGTGAGGGCGGGTCAGACCATAAATTTCCTGCTCGATAAATGCCGGGTTATGGCTTGCTCCTATGTTTGAAGTTGCATAGGCAAGGCCCTGACGTTTAGCCCCCCTCGGGTCATATCCTGCCATCTCCATCCCTTTTACATGTATAGCGCATTTTTCCGCTCCGTGGCCGAAATGTATGGCTGCCCTTTTGCTACCCTCGGCAAGTATATCACCTATGCCATGCCTGTTACCGATGAGTTTAATAAGCTCAATGGCTTCCCTGGCATTTCCATAACGCAGTTCCAGGCCGCCGGTATCCTTTGAAGTGATCAAGCCTTTTTCGAAGAGTTCATAAGCCAGTCCCAGGGTAACCCCTGCGCTTATGGAATCCATGCCCAGGTCATCCAACAAACGGTCTGCGGCAATCGTTGCGCCGATATCATCGGTAGCTATAGAACCCGCAAAAGCGAAGGTAGTCTCATAGTCGGGGCCTTCGCTTTCTGCGCCTGCGAACGGCCCTTCTACGGCTTTAAATATCTTCCCGCAGCGAACTATACACCCGTAGCAGGCCGTATCGGAAACCTTGACGGCGGCATACGCTGCCGGGGATAATTTTTCCCAGTTTTTCATGGTACCTTCCCTGAAGTTTTTCGCCGGGAATATGCCCATCTTCTGAACGAAAACCATGTTCATATGGGTTCCATCTCTCAGGAAAGCCGCCCGCATCGGTGATTTTTGGATGGATTCCGCCTGCTCTTTAATAAGGTCTGTCAGTCCCTCAATGCGTGGAATAGAAGGGTTAGCCTTGATAACAATGGCTTTCAAATTTTTTGAACCCATTACTGCCCCGTTTCCACCCCGGCTGGCGCTGCGCTGGTCCGATACCACATGGGCGTAACGTACCAGTTTCTCTCCGGCAGGGCCGATACAGGCGACTCTGATATTCTCACCATGCATGGATTTCAGCTTTTTCTGGGCATCGAAGGTGCCCTGTCCCCACAAGTCTCCTGCCTCGCGAATTTCGCAACGGTCCTTCTCGACAAATATATAAACCGGGACGCTGGCCTTTCCTTCAAGTATTATCCCGTCTAATCCGGCAAACCTTAACCAGGCTCCAAAATCCGCCCCGCCGACAGCCCTGATGTAAGCGCCCGTCAGTGGACTTTTGGAAGTAATCATCCAGCGTGAGTAGGAAAGGGCGCCGGTTCCTGCGAGAGGTCCAACGGAAAATATTATCTTGTTTTCCGGTGACAAAGGGTCGGTCCCCTTAGGGACTTCATCAAACAGGTAATGGGCAGCTACGCCCCTGCCGCCAATATATTCCATGATAACTTTGCGGGGTATCTCTTCCCTGGTACAGGTGCCCTTTGTGAGGTTAACTCTTAAAACTTCAGGCGCATAATTCATGATTACTTCCGATCATTTAACTTTAAAAAAACTTTTTTTTGCTTTACCGGTGCCGGTAGAAACTCTCGAATTTATAAAATTTCGATTCTCGACGGCGAACCGGTGTGGGTTGCTTGTTTAACCCCTTGGTTTTTAAGATATTGAGGTTAGCCTCCTGTTTTGGCCATGACCTTTGCGTAGTCGTTTTGCTGGGTATTGACTGCCCTGATTTGTTCTTCGCTAAACCATTTTTTTAAGTCAACTTTGTCCACCGGGTAATGAGCCCTTTCAAAATTATGTTTCGTAGCCAGCGGTACCGTGGCATCTATGGCCATGCCGCCTTCGAAGCGGAAGCCAACTTCAGCGGATTCGGTCCTTTCCATCGGCATCAAAATCATTTGAGCCCCGCTGCCGCTGCCTCTAATAATATCCGTTTGGGGGTTAACCCTGGTAGCCAGGGCCCAGAGAATTTCATCGGGATTGTAAATGTCTACATCGTCATCCACGGCGATTGCCAGCCTCAAACCTGGCGAAGAGTCCAGGGCTGCGGAAAGGATCGTTCTGTGTTGTCCTTCCTGGGCCCGGCGGTTTTTCTTTACCTGGAAGATAACCCCTCCCATCTGTGTAAGCGAATACGGGATGTAGACGTCGGAGACCAGACCTCCGAAAACCCTGTCAGCCAGCTCCAGGAAACAGGCTTCTCTGAAACAGTTGCCCATGTCACCTTCGAAAGAATGGGCCAGGGGTGTGAAAAATATGGGCCGGTCTTTCCTGTGGGTTAAAGCGGTAACCTGGAATTTTACCGTCCTGATTGCCCTGCCCATGTATCCGGGCCATTCCGGGAAAAACGGGGCCACTCCCATCTTTCCTATTTTCTCGGCTTCCTCGGTTTCCCATACTCTCTGGCTGGTGTCCAGGTAACCTTCCAGAACGAACTCGGAATTGGCGACAGCGTAAGCGTCGACTGTTTTAGCTTTTACGATATCCACCGGGAACCCCTGCAGCCCACCGGCTATACCAAGCTCGTCGGCTCCCCTCGGGACGATTGTGTGTATCCCTCCCCCTGCAGCTATTACCATTACCGCCGGTGGAGTGCCGATGTTATACGTTATCGGTATCCTTTCTCCCCTGAATTCCATGAGAGCGGTATCTCCGAGATGCGTGCCTCTGACGGCGTATATGCTTGACCAGTCCTTACCTCTGAAATGCAACCGGTTAAATCCCACGTGGGTTCCTTCTCGAAAATATTTGCCGGTAACCAGGGTATTGCCTGCTCCTATGAAACGGCCGGCGTCCCTTTCCGTGTGCTTTAATACCGGTAGAGACGCCATCACGTCAAGGTTCGATGTCATCACAACTTCCTGGCAAGGTGCCTGGTTGACAATTTTCGGTTTTATTGGGTTGCGGATTGCCTCGACGCATTTAAATTTAATTTTGTTGGGATGGTCCACCCCGAAAAGAGCAGCCATCCTTTCCCTCCTGGAAAAAATATTTGCGGCGTCTCTTATTCCCGGGTAACCTTTAATGTTCTCGAACAGGACCGCAGGACCATTTTCCATGGATTTCTCAATTCCTGCAATTTCATAGATAGGGTCAACTTCAGCCGTTACGGGCCACAATTCTCCCGTTTCTTTCAGGTATTCAATCGTGCTTCTCATGCTGCTGATATCTTTGGCTGTCATTCTACATTTCCTCTCAAAATCTTTAGCCTTCTCCGGCAATCGCCTTTATTAACGCCTTTTTATCAACCTTTTGCTCATCTGCTACCTTGGGGAGTTTATCGAGAACAAGGACCTTTTCCGGGAGTTTGTACCGGGCGATCCCTTTCGTTTTTAAAAAGTCCGTCATTTCCTCAAAAGTTAAGCGCATTCCCGTGTTAAACACTATGCAGGCACATGCCCGTTCCCCCATGACCGGGTCGGGGAAGGGCACCAGCGCCGCTTCTTTGACAGCCGGGTTTGTTAACAGCAAATTCTCTATTTCAGCAGGAAAAATGTTTTGCCCCCCCCGGATTATAACGTCTTTTTTCCGGCCGACGATAACGAGCCTGCCATCGTCCCACTTCCCGTAATCCCCTGTTTTGAACCAGCCGTCGCCGGACCAGGACGCGGCATTTAATTCCGGGTCTTTGAAATACCCGGAAACCATGGTGGGGCCCCGCACGCATATCTCACCTACTCCCCCGGTAACCTGCCCTGAGTCATCGATGAGCTTGAATTCAACCCCTTTTATGGGTTTACCGACAGTCAGGTGACGGATACGGACATCGTCACTTAACGAATGGACAGTTGAGCCGCCGGCATCGACACTTCCATAAAAATTAATGATAGGTGTTTTCAGACGTTTTTCAGCCTCCAGAGCCATGGAAAATGGCAGAGGGGAACCTGTACAGATGATAACACGGAGGGAGCCGGTATCAAATTTACCCGGGTCGGGGTAATTAAGAATCATTGCCAGTTGAGTCGGTACCAGCCCTGCCACCGTAATTTTTTCTTTTTGTATAAGGTCCAGAGCGCTTTCCACGTCAAAATGCTGCAGCATGACGGTTTTTGCCGGAACCTGGGGTGCGCCATAGTAAGCCGTTGTGTTGGGCCCGATGAAAGCAGGTCCCAAAATGCCTACGATATCGTCCTGGCTTAAATTAATTGATTCAGCATAGGCGCGCCCCAGGTATAATCGACTGCACGACGGGTATTCCACAAATTTTGGCAATCCCGTTGTCCCGCTGGTCAGCAATACCAGGGAATACTCGGTAGAAGGGTACTTCCTTACGGCAAGATGTTCCCTGGAATAATTTCTGGCATAAGCCCCCCCGGACAGGTCGTTTAATGATACTGCCGGCTGTTCGGGCACATCACCTGCCACAATAATGTGTTTAAGGTGTGGCAACCCCTTTTTCAGTTCTTTCATCATTTGGAAGTGGTTAAATCCCCGGTATTCGGTTGTGGTTATGACTGCCTCTGCCCCTGAATGTTCCAAAATGTATTGCATCTCCCGTTCCCTGAGAGACCTCAAAACCGGAAGACAGAGGACTCCTGCCCGTTCACCCACGACCCGGAGTAAAGGTATTTCGATGCTGTTTGGAAGCTGTACCACCACCATGGAATCTTTCTGCAATCCCAGTTCCATCAAGCCGATAGAGGTATTATCGATCCATTCATTTACCTCGGACCACGTCAGACATGCCTTATGGTCGACAAAGGCAACCTTACCCGGATAAAGGGCGGCATTACGGTCAAATATATCGGACAGGTTTTCCTGGTTCCAATAACCCTTTTCCGTGTAATCCCGGATTAGGTCCGGAGTGTATAAACCGGGTTTTGCCAAATATTTATCCTTTCGATGCCGGACATTCAAACACGACCATATTACCGAGTGTCCTCAAGGATGGTGAATTCTATTTATTCTGATTTTTAAAAAGCGCTGTGGCCCGTAGCTCCCTGAAATGAATAAAGGAATACAACACCCCGAACCCGGCATCAGCGCATAACTTCACCTCCATCGACGGTTATTATCTGCCCGGTTACGAAATCGGAGTCAGCCGAGGCTAAATATACGGCCGTACCGACAAGGTCTGCCGGGTACTCACGCCGTCTCATCGCTCTCCCCTGGATAGAGCGGTCAGCCGCATCCTCTTTTCCTCCCAGGGCAAGGAGAGTCGCCTCATCGATTGTATATCCAGGAGCGATGCTGTTTACATTGATATTTTGTTTTCCCAGGGCTTTTGCCAGGCATTTTGTCAATGTCATGACTGCTCCTTTTGAGCAGGCGTAATGGATTATGTGGTACATGCCGGTGTCGGCGGTAGTTGAAGAGATATTTATTATTTTTCCTTTACCCCCTGAATTCATGTAGGGAACAACCGCTTTTGCACAAAGCCAGCACCCGGTCACGTTAACTGCGAACATTTTCCCCCATTCCTCCGTGGTCCGGTCATCCCAGCTTTTTATTTCCAAGCCGTAAAAAACTGCGGCGTTGTTCAGGAGGACATCTATCTTGCCGAAGGCCTCTACCGTCTTTTTTGCCATTTCCCGGGTACTGGCTTCGGAAGAAACATCCGTAGGCAGGGGCAGGGCAGTGCCACCCTTGCTTTTAATCTCTTCAGCCACTTTTTGGGCGTTTTCGAAAACAATATCGGCTATCACCACCCTGGCCCCCTCGGCGGCGTAAGCAAGAGCGTAGGCTTTCCCTATACCCCTGCCGCCCCCGGTGATGATGGCAACTTT
>JAUYHV010000159.1 GCA_030689845.1 Dehalococcoidia bacterium | reverse complement strand
AATAATCATTCATAATTATTACTGGATTCCGACTTTCGTCGGAATGGGTAAAAGAAGACGCATCAGGTGAACCCTTCATCGTATATGTCTTCATCTATGTACCTTCATTTTTTCTTACCCACTCAGTTTGAGAAGGAACCTAATAATTCCTTGCTTCGGGCTGCCACCGCGTTATTTTAACGTCTTTATAGCTGAACTGCGGAGCTTCCAGCATATTGCTTACCATGGTGTGTTTCAACCAGTTTGCATCATCCCGGGTAGGAAAATCCGACCGGAAGTGGGACCCTCTGCTTTCCTCCCGTTGAAGCGCCCCGCAGGCAATAATTTCAGCCAGGTCCAGCATTCCCTTTAATTCATTAGCGCGCACAAAATCGATATTAAAAATCCTGGTGGATTTAATAACCCTCAGCCGGCTATATTTCTCCTTAAGTTCCCTGATACTGCTCAAAGCTTCTTTAATTTCTTCCCCGCGCCTGAAAATACCTACTTTATCAAACATAATATTTTTTAATTCGTTTCGAATAACTGCCGGGTCCTCGTTGCCGGTACCGCTAAATAATACCCTCAGCCGTTTATTTACTTTCTCCCTTTCGTTTAACAACGCTGAAGAATCTTCAACACAAGGTTTCCCCTGCACCAACTGAGCGGCAACGACACCGGCACTATGACCGAACACCACCGTGTCCAGCAATGAGTTTCCGCCGAGCCTGTTAGCACCGTGTACACTTACACAGGCACATTCTCCGGCCGCTAATAACCCCTCAACTTCAGTCCTCCCGTCAATATCAGTATCGATACCACCCATGGAATAATGCTGTCCCGGCTGCACTGGAATCGGTTTTTCAACAGGATCAACAGCGGAAAAATGCATGGCATGGTCCCTGATTTCCGGCAAACGTTCCAGGATTTTCTCTTTTCCCAGGTGACGCAAGTCGAGATAGACATAGCTGTCTTCAATACCCCGGCCCTCGTTTATCTCTGTCAAGATAGACCTGGCTACGATATCCCTGGGAGCAAGTTCCATGGCTTTGGGCGCATATTTTTCCATAAAACGTTCATTATTTTTGTTAATTAAATATCCCCCTTCACCCCTTGCACCTTCGGTAATAAGAATATTGGTGCCTACCAGGGAAGTTGGATGGAATTGCACAAACTCCATATCTTTGAGGGGAGCCCCGGCATAATACGCCGCTGCCATTCCACTTCCGGTGTTAATCAGCGAATTAGTTGACCGGGCGAAAACGTGGCCGTATCCTCCGGTGGCAAATATAACAACTTGCGCTTGAAATTCTTCAATGGTTCCGGTTGGCAGGTGATAAGCAATTAGCCCTCGACAAGTATTTTCCTCCACGGCAAGTGCAAGAACAATCCATTCCGGATATATCTTTATTTTCCTTTTTAAAGCCTGTTCAAAAAGGGTGTGTAAAAGAACCCTGCCCGTTTTATCGGCGGCATAACATGTCCTGGGAAAGGCTCCTCCTCCAAAGGGCCTCTGGGCAATTTTGCCCTCGGCGGTCCTGCTGAAAGGCACGCCCCAGTGTTCAAGCTCAAAAATGGTTGACGATGCCTTCTTGGTAAGGACTTCCACGGCGTCCTGGTCCGCCAGATAGTCGCTGCCTTTAACGGTGTCCAGGGCATGCCGCTCCCACGTATCGTCCTTCCCATCCTCGGCATTACCCAGGGGAGCATTTATCCCGCCCTGGGCAGCCCCGGAATGAGACCTGACAGGATATACCTGGGAAATAACGACCGCTTCTGCTCCGCCATCGGTTGCCGCGATGGCCGCTCTCAACCCTGCCAGACCACCGCCAACCACTATTACCTGGTGTTTGATCACGGAGAATCCTTCTTAACCTGTCTAAAATTTATCAGATTATATCAAGAATAAACCAATTTTGCGTGTTTAGGTGGACCATTACCGGAAACATCATTCGCGAATATGAAAATAATAATCAGGAGCATTTTTGATAAATGGCCGTATCCCAACACAAAAAGCCATTGACTTTTAACAAATTAGGTGTTACATTCACTCGGACAACAGCCCTATCGCAGCAGTCCTTTCACTTTCAGCGACAAAGTATTTTAGACGGCGGCCTGGAAAACATGGACGAAAAAGTTACTCTCAAGGTTGAGAATATATCTCTCAGTTTCGGTGGGGTGAAGGCGTTGGATGAAGTTAGCCTCGATGTAAACGGTGTGGAAATCCTTGCTGTCATCGGACCTAACGGGGCCGGGAAAACTTGTCTCATTAACTCCATCAGCGGCTTCTACCGCCCCCAAACAGGGTCGATATATTTCAACGGGCACCAGGTAAACAAACTATCCCCTCATAAAATTGCCGAGATTGGCATAGCCCGCACCTTCCAGAATATCGAATTGTACACCGGACTCTCCACCCTCGATAATTTAATGGCAGCCAGGCATTTTCATATCAATTATGGCACTCTGGCCGCCGCCGTTTATTTTGGTAAATCACACCGGGAGGAAATAAAGCACCGCAAAATATGCGAGGAGATTATTGATTTCCTTGAAATGGAGTCCCTGAGGAAAAAAACTGTCGGCTCTTTGCCCTACGGACAGAGGAAAAGGGTGGAACTGGGTAGAGCCCTGGCTCTTGAACCAAAACTCCTCCTCCTCGACGAACCCATGGCCGGAATGAATGTAGAAGAAAAAGAAGATATGGCACGCTTCATTATTGATATATTCGAGGAAAAGAAGATCCCCATTATTTTAGTTGAGCACGATATGGGTGTCGTGATGGACATCGCAGATCGAATCACTGTCCTGGACTTCGGTATCAAAATAGCAGACGGCACTCCGGATGATATCAAAGCAAATCCCATGGTCATTAAGGCATACCTCGGCGAAGAGTTTACTGCTGCTTCGGCAGCTTAGGAACATAATGCTGAAATTAAACAACGTCGAAGTCACCTACCTTAACGTAATCCTGGTTCTGAAGGGTGTATCTCTTGAGGTCAAGGAAGAATCCGTCGTCGCCCTTCTCGGAGCCAACGGCGCCGGGAAAACAACAACTTTAAAAGCAATCTCCGGTCTCCTTCGGACAGAAGAGGGGGAAGTCACCGACGGGAATATTTATTTCGGCGACAGGAGGATAGATAAACTTATTCCGGAAGAAATAGTCAAAACCGGTATTGTTCAGGTAATTGAGGGTCGGCGACTGTTTGAACACCTTACCGTGGAAGAAAACTTGAAAGTGGGAGCTCACCTCAGGCACGACAGAGCAGCTATAAAAAGAGACCTGGAAAGGTGTTATGAATATTTCCCGAAACTCAGAGCGCTGCGTCACAAGGAAAGCGGTTACCTGTCGGGCGGGGAACAGCAAATGGTAGTTATAGGCAGGGCTCTCATGGCCCATCCGAAACTAATGCTCCTCGATGAACCGTCCCTTGGCCTGGCTCCCCTGATGGTAAAAGAGATTTTTAACATAGTCGAAAGGATAAACAAGGAAGAAAAAACCTCTATCCTGCTTGTGGAACAGAACGCCATGGCTGCCCTGTCGATAGCCAGTTACGGCTACGTTATGGAAAACGGCAGGGTGGTGCTGGACGGCCCGGCGGAAAAGCTGAAAGAAAACGAGGATGTCAAAGAGTTCTATTTCGGGTTGAGTGAAATCGGCAAGAGAAAGAGCTATAGAGAAGTTAAACATTATAAACGGAGAAAGAGGTGGTTGGGGTAATTACTAACCCGGAATAGAAAGGGCTCATGCAAAAAGACGTCAGATTTTTCGATATAAAAGAGGGCATGCCAGTTAAAGAGCGGGAGGAGTTCCACAATCGTGAACTCCGGCGCATCGTCAAGTACGCCTATAATAATTCCCCCCCTATGCGGGCAAAATTTGAACGGGTCGGGGCAAAACCGTCCGATATCCAGAACTTAAAGGGGCTGG
>JAUYHV010000154.1 GCA_030689845.1 Dehalococcoidia bacterium | reverse complement strand
GAAATAATGGCAATACTCCGGGTAAGGGCAACAGTGTATTATATCCTGCACGATTCGATTCGGTGATAGCTGTGGGCGCAACTGACCCGGCCGACAGCCGGCCCCGGTTCTCCAGCACCGGACCGGCCGTTGAACTGGCTGCCCCGGGGGTGAACGTTCTTTCCACATTTTTAGGTGGAGCATACGTACCAATGAGCGGCACGTCCATGGCTTCGCCGCACGTGGTCGGTACTGCAGCCCTGATAATTGCCTCCCTCACAGTTACCGACACCGACGATGAAAATGGTATTGCTAACGAGGTCCGCGACCGCCTTAACACCACCGCCGATGATTTGGGGACCCCGGGACGAGACGTGCAGTACGGCTTCGGGCTGGTAGATGCTGATGAAGCGGCGGCGCCGGTTGAGTAGCCGGCGGCTTAATTGTCTTACACGGGTCAAAGTATAAGTTCCCCGGGAATGACTGTTTTACCATTCTTGATACCGTTCAGTCCTTCAGTCCGGTGATTATTTCGTGAAAAATGAGGGCAAACGGTGTCTTACCGCGACCTGCAGCAGTTAGCCGGCCTTTACGGTGTCCAAACGGCTTATCTTGATGTAAGCCGCAGAAGGCGGAACGCCTCGCCAGAGGCGTTGCTGTCAGTTTTGAAAATCCTCGGAAGTCCCGTCAGTTCGATTCAGGATGTCCCCGGGGCGCTTCGGGAACGGCAGCGGGCCCTGTGGGGACGCCCGCTGGAACCTGTGTCGGTAGCCTGGGACGGCCTGGTAAACACTGTTAAACTCCGCCTGCCGTCCTCCCGCATGCCGCGTTTATTAAGAGGACATGTTGCAGTGGACACCGGCGAAAAGAAGGGGATGGAGTGGAAGGTTGACAGCCTGCAAGTATTACAATCTGAAGAGATAGACGGAACCAGCTATTATTCCCTGGACCTTCCCATCAGGATGTCGCTTCCCACAGGCTACCACCGCTTTACCCTGGAGTTGCCCGGGGAAAAGGCGGAAACACTTATATTAGCCGCGCCTTCCAGGGTCAACAAGGGTTCACACGGGAAAAAAGAGCGGGACTGGGGGCTTTTTATCCCCCTTTATGCTCTTCACTCGGAGCAAAGCTGGGGCTGCGGCGACCTTTCAGATATGGAGAATCTTATTAATTTAACCGGCGAATTAGGGGGAACACTGGCAGGCACGCTTCCTCTGTTACCCTGCTTTTTGGAAGAACCTTTCGACCCCAGCCCTTACAAGCCCGTCAGCCGCCTCTTTTGGAACGAAGTTTTTCTTGACCTGAAACGTATTCCTGAGTGGGAGCGCTGCCCCCGGGCGCAGGACCTGGCAGGATCAGCATCATTTTCAAGCGAAATCGCAGCCCTCAGGGCATCTTCCCTGGTTGATTACCGGCAGTTGATAACTCTGAAGCGGGCGGTCCTGAAAGAACTGTCCCGTTACTTCTTTTCGGGGTCCTCTAACAACAAGGCGGCCTTTCGAAAATTTGTTAAAGATAATCCTCTGGTAGAGGATTATGCCCGGTTCCGGGCTTTTCATGAAAAGACGGGCGCCTCGTGGACCGGCTGGCCGGAAACCCAAAAAAAAGGCTTTATCCGGGATATTGACTGCGATAAAGAGGTCTTCGAGTATCACATATATGCCCAGTGGGCTATATTTCGGCAGATGGGTGAACTCAGCGCTGTTATGAACAAAAAAGGAGTCAACCTGTACCTGGACTTGCCCCTGGGAGTTCACCCCGACGGCTATGATGCCTGGCGGGAACAAGAGATTTTCGCTTCCGGCACATCAACAGGCTCACCGCCTGACCCCTTTTTCACCGGTGGCCAAAACTGGCGTTTCCCCCCCCTGCACCCCGAAAAAATACGCGACCAGGGATACAGCTACATAGTCCGGTGCCTGCGCCACCACATGAAGCATGCCGGGGCGTTACGTATTGACCACGTGATGGGGTTTCACCGTCTTTTCTGGATTCCCGGGGGCATGGAACCCGGCGAGGGGATATACGTCCGCTACCGTCCCGAGGAATTTTATGCTCTCATTACCCTCGAAGCAACCCGGAACGGGACGACGGTGGTTGGAGAGGACCTGGGTACCGTACCTTCCAGTGTCAGGCCGGCAATGAAACGCCACGGCTTGAACCGGATGTATATCGCCCAGTTTGAAATCTCTCCGTGTAACCCGGTTTCCCTGCCTGCCCCTCCGAGCGATTGCCTCGCCGGTATAAATACCCATGACACTCCAACTTTTTCCGGTTTCTGGCAGGGACTGGACATAAAGCAGCGCGGGGAAATGAACCTTCTTGATAACGATGAAATTACCACGGAGGAACGGCTGAGGCAAGCCGCCAGGGATGCCGTTGTATCATTTTTCCAGGCTTCGGGAGACCTCCCCGGAAATGAAAACAACCAGGCTGACGTGCTAAAGGCTTTCCTCACCTTCCTCGCCCGCAGCCAGGCCCGGTTGGTTATGGTTAACCTTGAAGACCTCTGGCAGGAAATAAATCCGCAGAATGTCCCCGGGACGGAAAAAGAATGGCCCAACTGGCAGCGAAAGGCCCGTTTCAGTATCGAGGAGTTCCGGAACATGCCCCGGGTTATCGAGGTTCTTAAAGAAGTTAACAGACTCCGAATGATGCCGGGACCTGAGTGACAAAATTTCACCCTTGGATTGCTTCTTTTTTGTAACCTGCCTGAACGAAGGTTCGCCACGGTCGTCGTAACATTCCCCAAATTTTGCACGTATAAATGTCGGGATGATAAAAAATATTTTTCGACTTTTGGCCTATATTGTGACAAAAGTAGTTTTATTGGAAAACCCGGTATGTTAATATTATGATGATTGTTGTAAGAGTTAAAATATTATTGACAAGGAGTCGTGTTATGAACAGAAAAATATATTTTTTATCCGTGATTTTACTCTCACTGCTGGTCGGACTTATCGGTCCCATTTCAGCGTCAGCCCAACCCCCGGACACGGTCAAAGTTTTGATAGCCTTTAACAGTCAACCCGGGCCTGGAGATGAGGCCATTGTCCGGCAGGCTGGTGGTAGTCTCAAATACAATTACCACCTGGTCCCCGCCATTGCCGCGTCTGTACCGGCTGTAGCCATAAACGGGCTTTCGCGCAACCCGAGGATTACCCGCATCGAACCGGACCTCGAGGTGCAGGCTATCGCCCAGACCCTGCCGTGGGGGGTCAACCGTATAGATGCCGAGTTTGCTCACGCTGGCGGCGTTGTTGGAACGGGAATAAAGGTAGCTGTTCTCGATAGCGGCATCGACCTCGACCATCCCGACCTGAATGTTGCCGGGTCTGTGAACTTTGCCGGGGGAGGTAAGGATGCCGACGACAAGTACGGGCACGGGACGCACGTGGCTGGCATCATCGGGGCAAAAGATAACGGCACAGGTGTTATCGGGGTAGCCCCTGGTGTTTCCCTTTACGCCGTGAAAGTACTGGGTAACAGCGGCAGCGGTAATTACAGCGATGTTATCGCGGGCCTGCAGTGGGCTGTAGTTAATGGAATGCAGGTAACCAACAACAGCTATGGGAGCGCGGGTAATCCCGGTGCGACCGTCGAGGCCGCTTTTGACCAGGCTTACAGCGCTGGCATAATAAATATCGCAGCTGCCGGTAACGAATACGGCAGCCCCGTTATTTATCCGGCCAGGTACGGCAGCGTCGTCGCCGTTTCGGCTACCACTACAAGTGACAGCCTGGCTGGTTTCAGCAACATCGGACCGGAGGTTGAATTGGCAGCCCCCGGCGTCAGTATTCTCTCCACATATAAAAGCGGCGGGTACACGGAACTGAGCGGCACGTCCATGGCTTCACCGCACGTGGCCGGAGTGGCAGCCCTGATAATATCCTCTGGCACGGTTACTAGCAACGACGGCCAGTATGGTATCGCGAACGAGGTTCGCAACCGCCTTACCAGCACCGCCACCGACCTGGGCGCCACTGGCAGAGATACCTGGTACGGGTACGGCCTGGTGGATGCCGAAAAAGCAGCGCTGGGAACACAGAATGGTAACGATCTCCCCTCCGCCAGTAATATTACTGATATAGCCGTCGCCAGCGTTACCACCCCTGCGTCGGTGACAAAAGGTAATACCGCCTCTGTTACCGT
>JAUYHV010000230.1 GCA_030689845.1 Dehalococcoidia bacterium | reverse complement strand
GGCGGGATAACCCTGATTTTGAAAAAGGCCCCGGGGGTACCGGATATCATAACCGGAGGGGGAAATACCGTCGCTGTTCGGGTGCCCGGTCATCCTGTTCCCCTGGCTTTGATCCGGGGCCTGGGTGAACCCGTGTGCGGGACCAGCGCCAATCTCACCGGGATGCCAGCAGGCAAAAGCGCCGGGGAGGTAAAAGAACAGTTAGCTAATCTTGTGGATTTTATCATAGAAGAAGGCCCGCCTCCCGCCGGCATCGAATCAACCATAGTCGATGCTACTGGAAATATTCCATTCGTTATAAGGGAGGGGGCTTTATCCCGGGCTGAAATTTTCCGGGTTTTGAAAGGAGAACGTTAAGATGCGAATAGCTATAGGCTGCGACCACCGGGGAATTGCTTTGAAACAGGCTATTATCAACTTGATTTCCCTGGAAGGACACACTTACGAGGACCTGGGTTGCGCCGATACAGCGCCTGTTGATTACCCCGACGTTGCCCGGAGGGTGGCAGAGGCCGTGGCTGGGGGGCAGTTCGACTGCGGGATCCTTGCTTGCGGTACTGGCATAGGCATGAGTGTCGCGGCCAACAAGGTAAAAGGAATCAGGGCAGCCCTCTGCCAGGAACCGTTTTGCGCCAGGATGGCCCGGGAGCATAACGATGCCAACGTTTTATGCATGGGCGGCTGGCTTATAGGGCAGGGAATGGCGGAGGAGATTGTCAGGACTTTCCTCGGCTCCTCGTTCACCGGGGGACGCCACCAGAGGCGTGTGGAAAAAATATCCGGCCTTGAAACGTCGTGCTGAAACTGATTCGGCAATCCTTATAGTTTTCTTATCAGGCCGCCCCCTGGCGGAATAAGCTCCGCCCGTTAATGCCTCCGGGGCAAACCTTAAATCGACTTGCCCTCTTTTATTCTTTTCTTGAGGTATTTTATCGGGTCGGGAGCGTAATCTTTGAGGTAATTACCCCTGCAATTAATGCCGGGCAGGGGTGGTATCCAGTCATATTTCATTATTTCGTCCGGCAGGCCGTACTTGGCGGCAATGCCCCTCAGGTCGCCGTCGGAAAGGGCGCTGACCCAGCCTTTGTCCACAACTTTGTACCAGTAGTTCGTACCCCGGAGTTTAACCTCGAAGGTCGCCATGTAATTATGAACGTGAATGTGCCCGCGGGGAAGTTTGTTCTTCCGGGCATAGTCCTCGAATTCCTTCTCACCGGCGAATGTCCGGCTGCCGAACCCGAGGTGGAACACCCCGGCCCGGGTCCTTTCGGGAAGATTGGGATATACCCACTGGCTGTTGAACATGTCCGACTTCCGCCTGAAGGCGCCTACCGAGGTACAAAGGGCCGTATCGCAGAACCAGAAATACCCTTTGCCGGGATACCCCGGCCACCGGGTGTTCTTGTACTTTTCTTTCAAATCCCTGATGCCGTCGCCGTAAGTGCCGCCGCCCTTAACCTCGACCATCTTGTCCCGCTCAAAATATAGCTCTATCCTGGGAAAGAAACCGCAGTGGTTCGCCGTTCCGGCCAGGACGCCGGTGACCCCGGCGAAAACAGGCGGACAATCCAGGGTTTCATCGAGAAACTTCTGCCTGTACTCCCCGGAAGTGGCATGAAGGGTGCTGAAAATGAGATGGCCGTGAAGCATGGCATAAATCTCCCACCTTTTCGCCTCCTCGGGCGTTACGGAAAACTCCAGGTGGCTGCCCTCCGGGTCCGTTATCCTCACCTGCGAGGCCTTGCCCAGCGGTTCTATGAGCCTTCTCTCCATTTCATACCACACTTCCTCGGGGAAAGTATGGGCCCTGGCAAGAAACCACTCCCAGTTATTAAAGGGCCAGTAGCCCCTGAACTTCCCGGCATGTTTGCCCAGGGACCTCCGGGCATTGCCTCCGGCGACATCGAAGAAAATGCTGGTATATTCGGGATGCTCGTCGAGGTGTTTTCGGGCAGCCTCGCCAAGGCCGAGGCCGGTTATCAGGTCGGCCTCCGTACCCGAAGCCTTTCCGGCCTTCAGAAGTTCTACTTCTTTCCAACCGTCTTCGACACTGACTATCTCCGGGTCCCTGCCGACAAGCTGGCGGGGATAGATGAAATCCACTTTCTTCGCGCCCTTTTCCATGAGAGCCTGGGCAGCCGCTTCAGCGACGTATTTATCCTGGTCTGGCAGGGTAACGATGAGGACCACATCTCCTTCCTTCACGAAGAGCCGAGGCGCGACACCCACTTTCGGCTGCTCGGAAGCGGCTATCTTCGTCACCAGTTTCCTCGCCTGGGGCAGGCAGTCCGCTACTTTGGTTGGCTTTTTGTAATCCGGGGCACATGGGGCGGGATAATTATACACGCTCATTTCTACTCCTCCGTTACCTGTAAATATTGTCGTGGGCCCGGCGGGTTTCCGTCCGTTTTCCTTCTGGTAACCATTAATTTATCCATGAATCCACCCGGAAAACCGGGAAACACCCTGTATTTCAGAGCAATATTACTTTTACCCGAAGGCCCTTGTCAACTGGATTATTTACTGTCAATTCGCAGCCTGGTTAATGAATCTATTTTTATGTATGGTATAATACCGGCGAATTCTTCTGCAGGATTTACGAATGGAAAACAGGTTGTCAGGAAGCTGTGAAAAAAGGCCTATTAAAGATGTCCTTTCCCTTTGCGAGAAAGAACATAATTTTTTAAGACAGGAAATTGTCCATTCAAAAGAATGACAGAACAGGTTCCTCCCTTATTCAGTACCGGAAAAAGTGTTTAAAAATAACAACCCAACATCGTCATCAGGGATCAGAGACAATTATCAGCGGGGCAATGTTGGCGACTTCCTGAAAGCCAAGATCCGCAAAGGATCAACTCTCTCGGTCGTCTCCGCATATTTTACCATTTATGCCTTCGAGGCTCTCAAAGAACAATTGAATGATATTGAGAGTCTCAAGTTCCTCTTTGGAGAGCCTCGTTTTATCAAGTCACTTGATCCGGATAAGAGTGACAAGAAAGCCTTCAGGATCGAAAATGATACCCTGGAGCTTGCCAAGCGGCTTCGACAGAAGTGTGTTGCTACAGAGTGTGCCCGGTGGATTCGGAACAAGGTCGAGGTCAGGTCCATAAAACAATCTAACTTGCTCCACGGTAAGATGTATCATATCGGGCACAACGAAGTTGAAGATGCCATCATGGGAAGCTCTAATTTCACCGTCAGAGGTCTCGGTCTGGGTACAAGCGGCAACAACATCGAGCTCAATTTGGTGGTTGACAGTAACCGTGACCGGCAAGACCTGAAAGCATGGTTTGAGGGATTGTGGAATAATGTAGAACTTGTCGAAGATGTTAAAGAGGAAGTCCTGCTCTACCTTGAACAATTGTATCAGAACCATCCCCCGGAGTTCATTTACTATAAAATGCTCTTTCATATTTTCGAACAATATCTGGACGACCAGGCCAGAGCAGACTTACTAAGCGTGAAAAGCCAGATAGTTGATACCGGTATCTGGAACATGCTTTACGAATTCCAAAAGGACGGCGTCAAGGGAGCCATTAACAAGATTCTTAAACACAATGGCTGTATCATTGCTGATAGTGTCGGACTTGGTAAAACTTTCGAAGGTCTTGCCATAATCAAATATTTCGAACTTTTAAATTACAAAGTTCTGGTCTTATGCCCCAAGAAACTCCGTGAAAACTGGACAGTTTACCAGGCGCAAAATAACAGCGAGCTTAACCCTTTTATCAATGACCGCTTTGCTTATACGGTCTTAAGTCACACCGACCTTAGCCGGGATGGCGGACTGAGCGGTGATATTAATCTCGCCACTATCAACTGGGGAAACTATGACCTGGTTGTTATCGATGAATCGCATAACTTCCGTAATAATATTAAGGGTAAGCGCGATGAGGACGGGAATATTATTCGGAAAAGCCGTTATGAACGTCTGATGGACGATATTATCAAGACCGGCATCAAAACAAGGGTACTTTTGATATCGGCGACACCTGTTAATAATGACCTGAAGGACTTGCGTAACCAGCTATATTTTTTGACCGAAGAAAAGGAAGATGCCTTCAAAGAGTCGCTTGGGATTGCCAGTCTACGTGACACCTTAGCTGCGGCACAAAGAACTTTTACCGAATGGACCAAACAGAATAAGACGCATCAAACCAGTGAACTCCTGGGTAAATTGAGTTCTGCTTTCTTTAAATTGCTTGATGAACTAACCATAGCAAGGTCGCGTAAACACATTCAAAAATACTACCCTGACTCCCTTGCAGAATTAGGTGGTTTTCCAAAGAGGCTGAAACCGGTCTCCAAAGTTGCTGAAATTGATAATAAACATCGCTTCATGTCCTATGATCGGCTCAACGATGAAATTTCCCGGTACCGGCTCTCTTTATTTCATCCTTCCATGTATGTTTTGCCGCAGTATCAAGCACAGTACGATCAGGCGACCTTTAAGAACTTCAGGCAAAGCGACCGTGAAAATTTTCTGATTGGAATGATGAAAGTCAACTTCCTCAAGCGCCTCGAGAGTTCTGTGCATTCTTTCGCTATCACAATGGGACGGACAATTGAAAAAATAGAAGCTTTACAGCAGCGCATTGAACGTTTCCAGCAAATTCGTGCCGAAAACCCGGAGCTTGATTTTGACGACCTGGGAGTTGAGGCGTTTGAGGATGAGGAACTGCAAGAAGCGATGCAGGTTGGTGAGAAGTTCATATACAACATGGCTCATCTTGACCTGGCCAAATGGCTACAGGATCTCAAAAAGGACCTCGATAATATAAATATTCTTTATTTGTCGGCTATTGATGTTTCGGTTGAGCGCGATGCTAAACTTGAGCAATTGAAAGAGTTGATTACAAAAAAGGCAAAAAATCCAACAAGGGACAAGATGGGGAACCCTAACCGGAAAGTTGTAGTGTTTACCGCCTTCGCCGACACCGCTGTTTATTTATACAATGCGTTGCACGATTGGGCTGCCGAACAATTAGGTATTGATTCTGCCCTGGTTACCGGCGGAACCGTGGAGAACAAAACTACTTTCGGAAAGAATGATTTTAACCATATTCTGACTAACTTCTCCCCTGTCTCAAGGCGGCGCGCCAAAATGAGTTCCATGCCCCAGGAAGTTCAAATCGACTTGCTCATCGCCACAGACTGTATTTCTGAAGGCCAGAACCTTCAGGACTGCGACTATCTAATCAACTATGATATCCACTGGAATCCGGTGCGCATTATCCAGCGTTTTGGTCGGATTGACAGGATTGGCAGTATCAATCCCAGCGTGCAACTGGTTAACTTTTGGCCAACAGCGGACCTGAACAAATATATCAATCTGAAGAACCGCGTTGAAGCCAGAATGGCCCTGGTTGACATAGCTGCCACACTGGAAGAAAACATCCTCAGACCGGATGATATCGAAGCCTTGATCAAAGATGAACTCACCTACCGCGACAAGCAGCTATTACGGCTGCAGGATGAGGTCCTGGATATGGAGGATTTCAACGAATCCGTAGCCCTGAATGAATTTACCCTGGACGATTTCCGTATCGATTTGATGAATTATATCGAAAGTAACCGTAAACTCCTTGAAGATGCCCCCCTCGGCCTTTACGCGGTAGTCCCGGGAAATCCAGACTATCCGCTTATTGGGCCGGGTGTCATCTTCTGCCTTAAACAGCAGGGGGATTCTTCAGGCAGCGAAACAATAAATCCCCTTCAACCCTATTT
>JAUYHV010000127.1 GCA_030689845.1 Dehalococcoidia bacterium | reverse complement strand
AAAGACAAATATCATCGTCCAAAGGAACCTGTGATTACAGAAGAAGCGAAGGCCTGGGTCATAAATCTGGCCTGCAAGAAACCGACTGAGTATGGTTACGCTGCTGAGATGTGGACCCGGAGTGCTCTGGCCAGTCATGCCAGGAAATATGGACCGGAAGCGGGATATGATTGTTTGAAGAAAGCGGCCAAGGCTACGATCCAGAGAATCCTTGAAGGACATCCGATACGCCCTGATAAGATGGCCTATTATCTTGAGAAACGTGATCCTGAATTCGAGCAGAAAATGGCGGATGTTCTGTGCGTATACAAGGAGGTCAATCTTCAAAACGATGCCGGGCAAACGGATGGCATGCCGTCTGTTATAACGGTATCCGTGGATGAAAAACCGGAGGTGCAGGCCATCAAGAATATCGCCCCGGATATCATGCCTGAACCAGGCAAGCAATCCCGAGTTATGAGAGACTATGAATACAAGCGCCTTGGGACACTGTCTATTTTGGCAGCTCTGGATTTGCATAACGGTCATGTGACGGCCCAGGTTCATGACAGGCATCGCAGCAGGGAGTTCATATCTTTGCTTAAGGCTCTGGATGCCCGCTATCCAGCCGAAGCAACCATCCGTATCATCCTGGATAATCATTCCGCCCATATTTCCAAGGAGACGATGACATACCTTGCCGGAAGACCGGGACGATTTGTTTATGTCCATACGCCTAAACATGGCTCCTGGTTAAACCTTGTCGAAACGCTCTTCGGGAAAATGGCAAGAACATTTTTAAAGCACATTCGCGTAGATTCCAAACACGAACTTAAAGAAAGAATCATGTTAGGCGTCAAGGAAATCAACGATTCTCCTGTTGTGCATCAGTGGAAGAAATTCGATTTTGCCCATGCTTTTTAATGTATATAGTTTAATGAAACGTTATACTAGGATGGATGCTTGCTTGTGGAGATTTGTATTTGCCCTGACAATTTGCGCTGTGTTCCTGGCCGGATGCCAGGAAATTCCCGGCTTTACGACTCCCGCTCCCACTCCCGCAGCAGTAAAAAGTGAACCAAAGCGGACGTTAGTTTTAAGCGAGGACAAGGCTATGCTGGTTGTCCAGGAGTACCTTTTATCCAAAGCCGTGACTGCGAAAGCTAAGACATATCTTTCCGAGTTTTACTCTTCGGGGCTGGAATGGAGTGCCAGAAGCGAACTGCTCAAGGATGGGACAAGAACGTGGAACGTTATGCTGGAAGCAAAAGATGCAAAAGATGACAGCATTAATCTTCACTGGAAGCAGGCAGGCTGGGTAGTTTTTGACGATGGCAGAGTTCTTCCTTCTCCACAATATAATGCCAATGCTTTGCGAATTGAAACCGATCTGCAGGAATTAAGCGGCGGGAAGTAAAATTAAAAAGAGTTGAATACCGAACCGTTTATTTTAGACATTTCCGTATCGTTTTTGTTTTACAGGTTTCCTGTAAACGTACTTAAGAATTAAGGAGGCGCAAACTCTATGCCAATTTATGAATACAAGTGCCCGGAGTGCGGGTCGTTCTTCGATCTCATGCGGCCGTTATCCCTTTGCGATGAGAAGGCACCTTGCCCCGGCTGCAGCACCCCATCCGATAAGCTGACTTCGGTTTGCGCCACCAATTGCGATTACCGCATCAGGTTTCCGGTAAAAGAGGCTTTCCGGGGAACAGAAAAATAAATAAAAGGGGCGATTGGGCGGTCCGCTGAAGGCTGCAGCCGCCAAAAGCAAGATAAATCAAAAAGTCGAGGTTTTTATCAATTGTACCAGGACACAATAGGAAGAATTTTAAATAATATAAACAGCGTTATTCTCGGCAAAAGAAGCGAGCTCGAATTAGCTTTTATTGCCCTGCTGTCGCAGGGGCACCTTCTGATAGAAGACGTTCCGGGGACCGGGAAGACAACCCTGGCCAAGGCAATAGCCAAGTCTTTCGGCTGCGTATTCAAGCGTATCCAGTTTGCCCCCGACATACTCCCGAGTGATATTACAGGTACTTCAATTTATAACCAGAAATCATGTGAGTTCGAGTTCCGGCCCGGCCCTATTTTCGGGCAGATTATCCTGGCGGATGAAATAAACCGGGCATCTCCCAAGACTCAGGCAGCTTTGCTGGAATGTATGGAGGAGAGGCAGGTTACTATTGAAGGGATATCCCATGTCCTGCCCAAGCCTTTCTTTATCATGGCTACCGAAAATCCCGTGGAACGTGACGGCACTTTTCCCCTCCCCGAAGCGGAACTGGACCGCTTTCTCGTCCACCTGAAATTAGGTTATCCTTCTTTCCAGGATGAAATCTCTATCATGGAACAGCAGAAAATCCAGCACCCTATCGACCGTTTAGAGCAGGTAGCAAGTGCGGAAGAACTGCTCCAGCTCCAGGAAGCCACCAGGGAGATATATGTGGATAAACTGGTAAAGGAGTATATCGTCAGGATCGTTGAAGCCACCCGCAACCACCCTGACGTTTTCCTCGGCGCTTCACCCAGGGGTTCCCTGGCCTTATTCAGGACCGCCCAGGCACGGGCACTTATCAACGGCAGGGACTTTGTTGTGCCGGATGATGTTAAAGCCCTTGCGACGGAAACCCTCTCCCACCGTCTCATGGTTAAACTGGCAGCGCGGACAAACGGCTACAGAAACGAATCCGTTATTCTCGGGATTCTGGACAAAGTACCGGTACCCGGAGGAAAACCCGTAAAACGCCCGCAGCAAATCACGTAATAACAGTAACAGTTTGGAGAGAAACAGAGTGGGGGGAAGTATGCTAAAGCATCGGCTGAAGGCATTTGCTTCAATTTTAAAACGCCGCTACGTTGTTGTCATATTAGCATGTTTTCTTTCCCTCTTTACAGCTTTTATCAGCGATGCCCTGCTTCTTTTCAGGGCAGCTTATTTCCTGATAATGGCTGCAGTTTTTGGTTTTTTATGGACACAATTAAACAGTACCAGGGGAATCACAGCCCGCTTTGATACCAGCACTTCGGTTCTAACCGCCGGCGAGTCATTAAATATAACGTATTCTGTGGAAAATTCCTCTTCTTTCCCCCGGTTGTGGCTGGAAGTTTCCGTGGCTTCAACAATCTACAGTAATCCCGTTCAGCAAATAATTTCCCTGTTACCGGGCAGGACGAAAGAATTATCTTTTTCAGTCTCGTGTCCTAACAGAGGTTTGTACGCTTTAGGCCCGGTAAACGTCACCACATGGGACCCTTTCCGGCTCCTGAAGCACAGGAAAGCATACGGGGATGAGAAAGAGATTATCGTTTACCCTGAGACCGAAGAACTGCCTTTTTTCGACATTGAACTTGGCAAAGACAGCATTTCTACGCGTCAAAGGCGCCTTCAGGATTTGCTTTCCAGCCAGATGAGCGGGGTCCGCCCATATGTGGCGGGTGATGATTTTCGGCGTATACACTGGCCGAGCACAGCCAGGATGGGTAATTTAATGGTAAAAATCCCGGAGCCTGATATCAGTAACCAGACATGGTTGGTTTTAGACATGCAGGAGGAAGGCTTCCCTTCTGCCAGGGATAACATTGAACTCCTGGTTAAAGCCGCTGCTTCGGTGGCAAAAAAGCTTGTCGAGGCGGGAAGGTCAGCAGGGTTGATCTACTACAGCGGGGAACGGCATTTTGTTGAAAATTCCAGCGACAAACACCACCTGTGGAGTTTATTGACAGAGATGGCCCTGGCTCAACCCATGGGCAGAATGCCCGTTTATGAAGTAATCAGGCATGAAATATCGGTTATTTCCTCCGGGCTGGCTGTTATCGTTTTCAGCCACCGTACCGACCCCGAACTGGAACCTGTAATAAGGCATCTCAAAGGGCAGGGCGTGGATTGCCGCCTGATCCAGGCGGAGCCGCCGGGTCACCAGGACAAAGAGGCTCTTTACCCCCTGGTTGCGGCGCTCCGGGCTTCCAGAGTAAAGGCTTATGTCATTACCCCGGGAAAACCCCTTTCACAAGGTATGCGTGACCATGCAGATTTAGTTTCGGAAGGGGAGACGGCGGCTTCAAAATGAGCGTAAAGGCATTTTCATGGCACAACAGGTAGTTTCAAGGCCTAACAGGCCATTTTCAGCCATTACAAGGAGCCTTATAAACCTCTTGTTGCTATCGCTGCTGGTGCTTGTAGCTGTTATCATCACCGAAAGGTCGGGCTGGATAGAGCTTCCAAAGCTGGTTTATTTTTGCCTGTTTACCCTGTTTTTTGCCTGGCTTTTAGGCATGAGTAAACTGTCATCCTGGGTCTGTCACCTTGTATCCACGTTTTTCGCCCTGGCAGGTA
The DNA here is from genome assembly GCA_030689845.1 of Dehalococcoidia bacterium. Taxonomy (GTDB): domain Bacteria; phylum Chloroflexota; class Dehalococcoidia; order JACQUA01; family JACQUA01; genus JAUYHV01. Next base: position 9,430 of record JAUYHV010000127.1, on the reverse strand, counting down.
TCATGGGCTTAGGGGCAAGCACCATGTCAGCCCCTGGTTGGTCCAGCAAACTTTCTATTTTGCTTTACCGTATTGATGTCTGGTGGGACATCGTTCGCGGCGGAGCCCCTGCAGCCGACAGCCTCCCCCTGGTTTTACTGATGCTTTTTATCATGTGGCTGATGTCTTATCTTTCCATGTGGTGGATGGTACGCCACAGGCACAAATGGACGGCGGTTATTCCAACGGCATTCTGGATTTTTGTAAATTCCCGTTATATACCCCATGAAATTTCCCTGTATTTCGGACTGTACCTGCTTATCCTGACACTTTTTATTGTGAATTTAGCATTAAAAGACACCTGGAGATATTCCCAGCGCCTGGCATCCCTGGCGCTTCTGCTCACCGTGAGCCTGCCCATAATGGGAATTGCATGGAACGTGCCTTCTGCCAAAATCCCCGGGGCAGGTGGATTTAAGTCCAGGGTTGAAAGTCAATGGATGCGCCTGGAATACGGTTTTAATCGTTATTTTACCCCGAACCCTGTTGTGGAAACGCTGTCTTCAGGGGCAGCGTCTCTTCACAGTTTTGACAGTGAGATGACCCTGAAGGGAGGGATAGACCTGCCCCACAGCCCGGTCATGACTGTAAAATCCCCCGTTGCGGGGTACCTTATCGGAGCTACCTATGACGTTTATACCGGCAGGGGCTGGCAGCAAACGGCCCCGAACGCTCCACCGGTAGCCGGTATTCTTGAGGTGTTGCCTGAAGTTTACCAGTCCCGCCAGAATATTGCCTTGACTATCGAGGTGGATAATCCCACGGATGTAGTCTTTTACATGGGACAACCCCGCTCCTCCAGTCTGAGAAGCACGGCGCTTTTTTCCTCACCCATGACTTTTTACCTCCCCCTGGGCGCAGGCTCACCGTCTTCTGTTTTTCCTGAAGACGTGCAGAAACTGGCCGGGGAACTGGGGCAGGGTTTCACGGGGAGCCGGGGCGCTAACGAATTAAGAAGAATCGCCAGCATCCCCTCACAGGGATTTACCCTGAAACGGATTGTCCGGGAGGGGTCACGGTATAGAGCGGTGGAAGTTACCAGGCAGGAACCGGAGTTCCAGGATGTCCTGGGTGTTCGCCACCTGGCGGGGATCAAGCGGAAAACAGTGTACTCTATAGAGTCCTCTGTCTCTACGGCGACTCACCTGGTCCTGGGTAAAGCCCCTACCGATTATCCGGGATGGGTTACGGACCGCTACCTCCAACTGCCGGAAGACTTTCCCGATTCGGTAAAGCAACTGGCGCGGGAAATAACTGAGGATGCCGAAAACCCATATGAAAAAGCCCTGGCAATAGAGTCATATCTCAGGCGGCTTACGTATAATACGGCAATCAACTACCCTCCTGCCGATATGGATGTTGTGGAGTATTTTTTATTCGATGCCCCGGAGGGTTATTGTGACTATTTTGCCTCCAGCATGGCGGTGATGCTCCGTTCGGTCGGTATACCGGCAAGAATAGTTGCCGGTTATAACAACGGGGAATATGATATCGAGGACGATGTCTATGTAATCAGAGAATCTAATGCCCACTCCTGGCCCGAAGTGTTTTTCCCTGGATACGGTTGGGTTGAATTTGAGCCGACACCATCTCAGGCATTGCCGGCGCATGAGCCTGCTCCCGCTTACATAGAAGACGAGGAGGAAGATCTCGTTGAAATTGCCGCATCCGAATCAGGTTTTAGAAAATATAAAAACCTGATTATTCCGCTGGGTGCCTCCGGTCTGGTATTGTTCATGGCCATTCTATGGTGGAACCTCAGTCTTTTTGGGCTTGCCTTTCCTGCGACGACATATCAAAAATTGAGAAGATTGGGGTTTCTTGTTCGGGAAATACCGCGCTCAACGGATACTCCCTGGGAATACGGCAACAGATTAGAGGATGTTTTACCCGACCGGGCAGGCGATATCAATGAAATAGTTACAAGCTATGTTGGGGTTACCTTCGCCGGGAAACGATGGGACGGAAAAACAAGGAGTAGCCTGGAAGCTGCGTGGAGGAGGACAAGAAAGGCAATGATAAACAGGATGTTGCGCCTGCCTCAATAATGTAACCCAATATACCGTTTTTTTCAGGTATCGGACAATACTCAGTTGAATTGAGCGCCTGCTTAATACTGCCCTCGAATCAGGCTGTTATATACCCGGGAAAGTCACGTTCCCGTGATATTTGCAACCGGGATTCGTTACCCGGACACAATAGTAATACCCCTTACATACAGAGGACCATTGCGGGAACTATAACGCCCATCCTCTATCCCTTAAATTCGATACCGCCAAGGGTGGTGAAAGAGAAGTACTGGGCAGCGCCAGGCAGCCTGGTAAACTGGTATACTGAGTAGTCCCCTTCGTAGGGTGTGCGGGCAATGATACCATCCACAGGAATAACCACGTTGTAGTGATACAGGCGTGCCGCAGTTGTAGAAGTATATAAAACAGCAAAGTTTGAGGATGCGCCGGTGACGATAACGTTTTTAACACCTCTTTTTTCCAGGAAGCCCCGTATTTCGCCGCCGTCGAATTTGTCATAAGCATCCGGCGCCAGGACGGGCTCACCGGGCAAGGCGTTAAAGCCGTTCCATACGCCCCCTTGAGGTGTATCTTTAGCCCCGGCTATCAATGTGTAAATAACAAGTACCCCCGCTTTACGGGCTTTCTCCACCAGGTTGTTAACGCCGCCCACTATCTGGCTGCATACCTGGGACGGGTCATTGCAGCGGTTAGTCAAGTCGAGAACCAGCAGGGCAGTGATTGCGGGATCGAGGGTCATGGGGGCTGTTTCTGGAAGCGCAGGTTTTGCTTTTTCCAGAAGGGCCCGAACGTCTGTCAGTTCTTCCTCTGCTTTTTCCGCCCTGGATTTCCATACACTCAGTTCCTGCCTGGCCTCTATCATCTGGGACTTCATTTCATTATCGCTAACCATATTTCCGCTCTCCTTCGATACAATTTATCCATAACTGACGGCAGTATTTCATCAAGCCATCATTATTTTTTACCGGTTTGTGAAAAGACCGGCAAAGGGCTGCTATTCGAGAATTATAACATACGGCCCCGGATGAAAGAACTGTCCCCCCGGAGCGCCCGAAGTGTATTACCCCGGCCTGATTTTTGTCACAAAATTATTAGTCTCGGGGGATGTAACATGTGGGACGGCGCCGGATATAAAGCCGGATATAAAAAAGAGGGGAAGGTTACTTCCCCTCTTTTTATGAGATTTTATCCGTTCAGGAAAACAATAAAAAGGCTCTTCGGGTGAACCCGGATGATATTCAATTATCTCTTATTGCGCCATTCCCGCGAACAGTTCAGCGGCCACTTTCAGCAGCCTGCCCTGTTCCAGTTTATATGCTTCCCCCGGCAGAATGTCTTTATCTCCAGGGACGAGGATGGGGTTGAAACCCGTGGTGGGAACGTCCAGCCTGGCCGACAGATAACCGGAGTGCTTGGCAACTACTTCCCCACCTTCCTTGCTCATTAACCAGTTGACAAACAGCTTTGTAGCATTGGGATGGGGCGCTTTGTCCAGCACCATTATATTCCACGGTCCCGATGTCAGCGGCTGGCCTTCTTTCATGCCGAGTTCAGCAATAGGCGCTCCGGCTTCGGAGAACTTCTTAATCTCCGAGGACTCTATACCGAGCCCCACCGGATATTTGCCCCTGGCTACCCACTCAGCCTGGAGGCGCTGGTCCCTGATTACAACGGGCTCCTGGGCGATAAGTTTCTTTATATATTCCATACCTTTTTCACCGGGATAAGCCTGGGCCATAATAAAGGTAAACCATTCAGCCCCCTTCCCGGCTACGCTGGGGTCGTTAATAACTATTTTGCCCTTCCATTTCGGGTCAAGGATGTCCTCAGTGGAGGTAATTTCCCCTGGCTTTATTGTTTCCGTGTGAATGGCCGTGTATGTAAGACTGTTGAGAGAGATGGCGACGCCCGTTTTCTCCGGAGTCACCCACTGGAGCTTCCCCGTCCGCCATTTACTGCCGTCCTTGACCTCCGGCAAAATAATTAAAGGCTCCAGGGGAACGGCGATTTTCATCGGATTAAGGGAATTATAGAAAGTGCCGAGTCCGGTAATTACGACATCGACGGTGTAAATGCCGGCCTGTCGTTCACTGGTTATCTTTTTCGCAATTTCAGAACCCCTGCCCTGTGTGTAGCTAAGTCCGATGCCGAATTTTTGACCGAAGATGGCTGTAGACTGGGGCGCGGCATTACCAATGCTGGAGGCGAGGGCAGTGACCTCTCCCTCTTTTTTGGCCGCTTCAACGAGGGTATCCCACTCGCTTTTAGGTGTGGGTGTGGGGGCTGCTGTCGGCCTTACAACGGGAGGTGAAGTAGGGGCTGCAGTCGACCTTACTACGGGAGGGGGAGTTGGTGTCGGCGCGGCTGCTTTTTGCCCGCAAGCAGCCAGCGGGACCAGTACCAGGAAGGCAATCAGGATAAAAGTAATTTTGGTTTTCATCGGTTCTCCTCCATTTTTCAACATAAATTTATTTGCTCTCAAAGAACCACTTATTTCTACAAGCTACCTTGTTTAATACCATGTGTACCAGTCAAACCTATCGGAAATGCTGCGTGCAGACCCGTGTTGTGAATAAGGCAGGAAAGGGATGATGAAATATCTCGCAATATCTCTCCCTTCAATATTCAAGCCCCAATGGGAAAAGTATTACATGAATTATGGGTATTTGTCAATTTTTCGATTAGAAAAGACTTATATTATAAACATTTTGATTCCCGCGAAACGCCATAAATCCCCCTTAATCCCCCTTTTATAAAGGGGGAAATAGAACCTATCACTTTCGGAAAGGGTACAAATCAAGCCTCTCCCTTTCGTAAAGGGAGATTGAGAGGGATTTGAAAGCACTTTTATAAGTTTCGAGGGAGCCTCATCAAAATATAACAAATGTTCCCGCGAAACTCACATAAAGTGGTATGGGGTAATTTCTTGTTGCTAATTTCAGTTCGAAGTTCGTGCCTGCAAGGACGTGAAAATCGGGGTAAAGGCAATTCTACTCCCTCAACAAACATATCTGTTTTTGAGTTTCGCGGGACGCTTAAACATTGAGTTTATAAAAACAGGGTAGGAATTATCATTTCGTCATCCTATTCCAAAGGTTATCCGTGGGGAAGTATTTAACCAGGACAGCCAGGGAAACTGCAAAGAAAACTACCGCTACAACCCACCCGGCGCCCAAAATACCTAATATGAGGCCGTAAATAGCGACAGCCTGGAGGAATGCCACCCGAAGGACTTCAACCATGAGTAAACGCCGTGCCCGCTCCTCCCTGGGATACCTTTTCAGCATCCACCGGGGAAGAAATATTCCGATAATGATATCAACGGCAGCGACGAAGCTCAGGACAACCATCAAACCGGTTGCCGCGAGGTTTTTTCCCAGGAAGTCACTCTGGTGAAATAACGGCTCATAACCCGTTTTTTGTATTGCAATCAGGACAATCAGGTAGATGCAGGTGGCTGCTATCATGGCAGCATGCATCCATTTCACCTGTAAAGGGGCTTTTAATCCTGCTCCGTCCGGCTGCATGTTATTTCCCTTTCATAATATTAATTTGCCGTGTTCCCATAGGCATTATTAATTTCTCCCAGGATTATACTACGACTTGCAACCGTTAATACTTGAATTGTTCCCCGTACTATTTTTGTTATTTCCCCTTCACACACGGAATAAATATATCGGGTCGGACTATGTAGCTGCCAACAGGTGACCCCTGCGTTTGTGGTAATCAGGGGATGGGAATATAATCTTACCGGGTAATTTAAGACCGGATTCTTTTTTACGGTCCCGACAAGGAGGTTTGCGAATGTCTGTATACAACGACCTGCGCGTAAAAGTTGCGGCTGTCCAGGATGGGCCTGTCCTCAAGGATGCGCCACAGTGGTTCGATGCGGACGCCACGGTGGATAAAGCCGTCCGCCTGATAGAAGAAGCCAGCGGGCAGGGAGCACGACTGGTCGTGTTCCCCGAGTGCTGGATGCCCAGTTTCCCCTACTGGTCCATGGATTTCACCGACCGGCTCACGTTCAGGGAAATATGGGCACGGTACCTGCTGGCTTCCGTTGAAGTTCCCGGTAAAGAGACAAAGGCCCTGTGCACGGCTGCGAAAAATGCCGGGGCTTATGTCGTAATGGGAATTAACGAGCGGGACAGCCGGTTCCAGGGCAGGATGTACAACTCTATCCTCTACATCAGCCCCCAGGGGGAAATTCTTGGGACGCACAGGAAAATCTGTAACACCGTCCAGGAACGCTTTTTCCACACGCCGGGGGACGGAGGGGAGAACCTGAACACGGTGTTTAATACGGATATAGGAATAATAGGAGGCACGATGTGCGGAGAGCATGCCCAACTTGGCCTGGCCCAGCACTGGATTATGCAGGGCATACAGATACATTGTTCCCTGTGGCCCGGAGAGATGGGGCTGGAAACTTTAACAGATATCAGGTCGCGCAATATTTGCTGTACCGCCAGGTGTTTCGGGGTGGTAGCGTCAACATATATTTCCGAAGAGGACAAGCCAAAGAATTTCTATAAGAACAGCCTTTTTAATATCCCAAAAAGCATCCGTGGCGGGAGCGGTGTTATAGATCCCAACGGAAGGTACATCGCAGGACCGGTGTACGACGAAGCGACCATTGTTTATGCCGATATTGACCTGTTTGAAACCTACAAGAGCCGTTTCGAAACCAACGTGGTTGGTATCTACAGCAGGTGGGACCTCATCAGCCTAAACGTGAGGCAGGAGACCTATGAACCCGTGGTGCCGATGAAACAGTTACCGGACGGGATGCCTGTCGAACCGCCGCCGGAGAGCCGGGAAGGCTTAGAAGAGCGTGTCAGGCGGCTGGAGCAGCGAATAGCTTCCTTAACTGAGAAACCTGAAGACAAGGGTCCTTAAATCTGCAAATCCGGCAACTCCTGAAACACGGGTAAATTGCGGGAACTTTTTCCCAACGGAATCTGCCATATTTATATTTATCCCGTCTATAGGGATACCATGGTCAGGATTGCAGTTTGATAACCGGCTTAAGCCGTAGCCTTTGCCCGGTCTCCTGTGGTCATATCCGCCAGGCGTTTCACTTCTTTAACGTCCAGGGCCAGTCCCTCGGCCACGCGGCTGCCGTATTCGGCATCAGCTTTGTAGAAAACAGCCGCCTGGCGTAACTGGATGCGCTTCCGGGCATTGCCAAGATGCCCCGTAATATTGCCGACAAGGTGGTCCCTGTCCTCAGCAGTCATCACCCTGCGGTATAGCTCCCCGGCCTGGAAGAAGTCGTCATTGGGATGGACGTAGGGGTTTCGTGCAGCCTGACCGGACACCTCGAAGGGAGGCTCAGCCACACCCGAGGAAGGCTCCGGGCCGCCGAAGCTATTTGGATAGTAGTTCGGGCTGTCGCCGCCGTTATCGCCTAAAGCCATTAAACCGTCACGCTGGTAATTGTTTACGCCGGCAGCCCTGGGCCTGTTTACCGGCAGCAAGTGATAATTAGGACCCAGGCGGTGAATGTGGGCATCATGGTAGGCAAAAAGGCGTCCCTGGAGCATCTTGTCCGGTGAGGCCCCGATGCCGGGCACGAAATTTGCCGGGGAAAAGGCAGCCTGTTCAACATCGGCGAAATAGTTTTTTGCGTTTCTATTGAGTACCATTTTACCTATTGTCACGGGTGGGAAATCTGAATGGAACCAGACTTTAGTGACGTCGAAGGGATTAAAGCGGTATTCCCTTGCCTGGCCCTGGGTCATTACCTGGACTTCCACCCTCCAGGAAGGATTTTCTCCTCGTTTAACCGCTTCATAAAGGTCCCGGGTGGCATGGTCGGGGTCTTGTCCCTTCATCACGGTGGCTTCGTCACGGGTAAAGTTCTGGATGCCCTGCTCCGTTTTAAAATGGTATTTTACCCAGTAATATTCTCCGTTTTCGTTGTACCACTTGAAGGTATGACTGCCATAGCCATTCATGTTTCTAAAAGTCCTGGGGGTGCCGCGGTCTGAAAAAAGAATAGTGACCTGGTGTATAGACTCCGGGGTCAAAGACAGGAAGTCCCAGAACATGTCCGGATCCTTGAGATTTGTCCCGGGATGGCGTTTCTGGGTATGGATGAAATCCGGGAACTTAAGCGGATCGCGAATAAAGAAGACGGGGGTGTTATTCCCCGTCATATCATAATTTCCCTCTTCTGTGTAGAACTTTACGGCGAAACCCCTGGGGTCCCTTTCGGCATCGGCTGACCCTTTTTCCCCACCCACCGTGGAGAACCGCGCCAGGACCTCGGTGCGCTTGCCGATTTCGGACAGGAATTTTGCCCTGGTATACCTGGTTACATCGGCAGTAACCTCGAAATAACCGTAGGCACCCGCGCCTTTGGCGTGAACCACCCTTTCAGGGATACGCTCACGGTTGAAATGCCCCAGCTTCTCAAGAAGATGGGTATCCTGGATAAGTAAAGGACCGGTACTTCCCGCAGTTTTACTGTTCTGGTCGTCATCAACCGTAGCGCCGAAACCCGTCGTGTAGTTTTTTTTATCGTCTGCCATAATGTCCTCCTTTAATTATTAACCACCCCATTAAATCAGCCAGGCAAATCTGGAAATCGCCTTCTTTTACCATCATTAATATGCTGGTTGCTGGCGAGAATTCGTTTAACACAGTATATCAAAAGCTTTTACCGTCGTTCAATGTTGCACTGTGTGGTGAGACCCTTTCCCCGGATTTCGCGGGAAAATCTACGGCTTCCTCGAAAGCCGGGGGGTCTTAACAGCACTTCTTTAGTGACAGGCATCACAGGTGTGCCTCCTTAAACATCGGATTTGTAACTTCCCTGATTCTGGATTACAATGCTGGAACGGAAAAAAAGGGCGGAGAGAAGCCCTTTCACAGGGATAAAATGACTTCGGGTATTTTGCACCGTGCCTAAAAAACCCCGCTATTTTTACGGTTGGAATATCGTAGCTGCGTCCTTTTTGTCCCGGCTTGCCTATGCCGAGCACCACTCGTCCATGCTGGGGCAATTTTTTAAGCCACTCCAAAACGAGTTTGGCTGGAGCCGCACTGCCCTGGCGGCGGTCCAGACCATAGCCAGGGTTACTGAAGCGGTCACTGCCTCTATCGTTGGCCCGCTGGTTGACAGGCACGGGGCCCGCGTCCTGATGCCGATAGGATCGATAATCGTCGGCCTGACCATGCTGATGATTACCCAGATTGACGCTCTCTGGCAGTTCTACCTGCTGCGGGGGTTCATAGCAGCCCTCGGTTTTACTTTAGTCGGCGGCCTGGTAAGCGACGTAGCGGTAAACAACTGGTTTATCCGGAAGCGGGGCCGGGCGATTGCCTTCGGGCGGGTCGGCGGGAACATCAGTAAT
>JAUYHV010000121.1 GCA_030689845.1 Dehalococcoidia bacterium | reverse complement strand
GGGGCAGTGTCTACCACCGCCTTTGCCTTTGCAGGGGCTTTCTTGGCGATTTTAGAGGCCGTTTGAGACTCCAGTTTTTTGGCTATCTTCTTGTTTTCTGTGTCATTGTCGAAACAATCGGAGTTCTCAGAGGTTGCGGGTTCAACAACACGAGCTTGGATAACTTCCGGCTCGGTATCCGGGGAGCCGATGTCCTCAACAGACGGCAGGGGGATATGGAAGGCTTTGCGTAATGCCTGGGCTTCTGCCCGTTTCTCACATTGGCGTTGTGGATTTTTCTGCACAGGCAGGTAGGCAGTTTTCCCCGCGGGAACAATCGTTTCGGCCTTGAATACCCTGCCCCATCCAACGAAAGGTCGGGAAGCACCTTTCACGTAAACTTCCGAGCGGAAGAAATAATCGCCGTCCGGGATTTCCCATTGTTCCCGTTCTGCCCCTGTCGCTGGTCGGGTATCTACGCCGTCCAGTAGGCCGGTGTCCTGTGCCTTGCGGTAACGCCCGTCAATGCTGACGTATGGCCTGCCCTGATAGATGCTGACCTCGCCCATGAGGGGGTCGAAGCCATAGGTGATAGCTACCTGGGACAGTAAAACCTTGTCAGACTTGGTTAGTTCCTGGGGGAATCGTGCCATCTCGACACGTTGAAGCATAGTCTTTTCGTCCATTGCCATTAAAGATGTTGTTTCCATGTTTCCGTAAAACTCCTTTTTTCTTTTTTGAAACTTCTTATCATGACGGGTTATTCCTTCATGAAGTATAGCTACGCCACATCTTAAAACGTGGCTGTTGATACCTATCGAGCCTCCCCAGGCGATTGTTAATAACCCATCGCACACGGCGCAAACGTAGCCCTGGTTTATTAGCTCCTGCATTTCGTCGCGGCTTATATCGGTTAGCATGGGACTCCTTTGCTTTTCGGCGCTTGCCACCTGCGACCTGCGTAAACCTTGTAACCTTCGGTGAATGAAATATCCTCATCCCAACAGGTAACGCACAAGCCATCCCCCAAGAGTGCCTCATTGCCACACCCGGAACATCCACCATAACCCCAGGCTGGCATAGCCGGGGGGATTACCCTGCGTTCAGGGGTTTTTATCTGGAACATCCATATCTGCATTGGCTATTCACCTCTATTTAAGTATATTATTTTTAAAATCATCTATTTGGTAGTTAATATGCACTTCGACTTCATCTACAATGCTATCAAGCATTTGTGTAAATGCCCTGCTATTCTGAAAATCATCGCCTATTGCCTTTTCTTCATCTGTGTTATACGGCAATGAATCCGTGATAATATCACTGATGCAGTCTTTCAAGGACAGTTTAGTGCCGTAATTACTTTCTTTCATGTTATTTATTCTCCTCCTGTTTTAATAATATACGAATATGTTTGTTTGCCCGGCACGATAACACCTT
>JAUYHV010000118.1 GCA_030689845.1 Dehalococcoidia bacterium | reverse complement strand
TTTACTTCCAGGACAACGGGAGAACCTGTAACATGCATTGATGAAAAAGAGGCTAAAAGCAGATCAGGGATATGATTCACAAGCTATTTGAATTAAAAGGTTAGGGAAAATACATTACATAATGGAACAGCATTTGATTGATAAAGAAAAACCTGTTATAGCCATCACCATGGGGGATGCCTCCGGTATAGGTCCTGAAGTTATTGTAAAAGCCCTGCTTTCGAGAGAAATTTACGAAATATGCCGTCCTATCGTGGTAGGTGATGGCGCTACAATGAAGAGGGCTATCAAATTGGTACAGAAGCCGGTTGAGTTGCGAACCGTTAAAGCTGCCGGCGATGCCCAGGGCCAAACCGGCATAATAGATTTGTTGGACCTGCATAACATAGAGCCGAACCAGGTTATCCCCGGACAGGTCTGCCGGGCTTGCGGAAAAGCTTCTGTAGAGTACATCGTTGCCGTTACCAGGTTGCTCCAGGATGGTAAAGCGAAAGCCCTGGTGACTGCCCCGATAAGCAAGGAGGCGACAAAGCTGGCAGGATACGGAGAAATGGGGCACCTGGAAATTCTTGCCAGCTTTACCGGTGCCCGTGACTATGCAACTATGCTGGTTTCCGGCCAGTTGCGGGTTGTTCACCTCTCGACCCATGCTTCCCTGAAAAATGCCTGCTCTCTGGTAACAAAAGAACGGATTCTTGAAAAACTGCAGTTGACGGACCGCTGTTTCAATGAGTGGGGGTTTGAACACCCGAGGATAGCCGTGGCGGCTCTCAATCCCCATGCCGGAGAAGGCGGGCTGATAGGCGTAGAAGAAATAAATGAGATTTCACCAGCAGTTAAGGAAGCGCAACAACTCGGTATCGATGCCAGGGGACCTTTCCCGGCGGATTCCGTGTTTTACAGAGCTTTAGGTGGGAAGTTTGATGTCGTTCTCGCCATGTACCACGACCAGGGGCACATTCCCATTAAGGTACACGGGTTTGAAAAAAGTGTAAGTGTCGCCTTGGGGCTGCCTTTTGTCCGGACTTCGGTAGACCACGGGACGGGCTTTGATATTGCAGGGAAAGGGGTTGCCGACTCTCAGGGTATGGTGGAAGCGATAAAAATGGCCGTCAGATTAAGCATGGAGAACAGGTTGTAGGGGGTAAGTGCCTGTCAAATTAACTCCATCCGTGGGGTAAGCGTTGACTCAGTATGCTGAAATTCCTCTATTTATTATAACCGGAAGCCGG
>JAUYHV010000116.1 GCA_030689845.1 Dehalococcoidia bacterium | reverse complement strand
CCATAATGTACACAGAATAATCATTCATAATTATTACTGGATTCCGACTTTCGTCGGAATGGGTAAAAGAAGACGCATCAGGTGAACCCTTCATCGTATATGTCTTAACCTATGTAACTTCATTTTTTCTTACCCACTCAGGTTGAGAAGGAACCATTTTTATTGACGGACTATTTTGAGCTTTTCCTGCCTTCGGTTCGGTGCCTGTGAATTTCAGTGACTCCCTCCAGGACAGCCTCGGTAGAACGAAACTTGGACATTTCATATTTTTCTTTGTGGACGATACTCTCCAGGTTGTGCCTGAAACCTGCTGAAGGCCCCTTTGCTGCATAACCAAGGACAACCAGAAGGGGGAGCTTTAATATTTCAGGCACTCCAAGGAGCCGTTTCAACGAGTCCTCCCAGGCGGGACTGACGCTGACCCACTCAGAATTGAGCCCCAGGGAAGCGGCGGCCAGGTGCATTACCATGGCGGCGTTGGCCATGCCGTGGTGAAACACCTCCCGTTCGCCGGTTATAATGGACGCGCTCACAACGGAGGTGACCAGCGTCCTGGGATCGCCGACAACGGCTATGTGGACGGGGGCATCAGCAAAGGGTGAAGGCATCGCTTCAGGAGACCCCGGGTGCTGTAATGCGGCAGCCCTGGAAAGCTCCAGGGGACGGGTTAAGGTCCTGACTTCGGCATGGAGGGTGGCAATCTTGTGGCGGGTTTGCCCGTTCTTTATAACAATAAACTGCCACGGCTGGGAATTTCCCCCGGACATGGCCCACTGTCCGCACTCAATGACTTTTTGAACATTGTCCTCTGGGATGGGGTCCGGTTTAAAAAACCTGGTGCTCCTCCGTTTTTTCACGATGGCGGCAAAGGTATCAAAGTCGCTCATGGCATCCTCCCTTGTTTAATATTTCACTTTTTTTATTAGTGGTAGTCGCAATCCAGTCACGTTGGTGATTTTGTTTATGGAAATAAGGGTATTTAAAACATCCCAGCAATGAACATATGGCAAAGAGTCTATGTTAAAACCTCCGGAAAGTCAATAAATAAGGGTACCGATATGAACATGAGCCCCAACGATTATTGCCGCTGGACCAACGAGAAAATCGTGTATGGGTTGCTGCGCTTGAAGGGCTCACTGCACGGTAACCCAGGCAAAGAAAATTACCGACGCTATGATATATTTTGTTAAACGGGAATTGATATTAGTTTCCATCTTGTCATCGCCTTTCAAACTTTATTTCTGTGGTTAATAATTCGCGGGACGCCATAACATGACACAACGAAACGGTGTATCTACCATACTTTTATTGCTCTCTCAAACTGCTTACCTCCCATGTGTTTAAAACGTGTATTTATTATACCAACATTGTCAAGATATGGATTGTTATATTAGAATTAGGGCGGCAAAGCTATTTTTTTCCCCTTTAAGTTAACGTGCCACCAGCCTGCCGCCAGGGGAAAACAAGAAATGGTGAGCCTTCAGCCGGCTATGACAATACTAACTGAAAAATAAACCGCCAGAGAGGAGCCTTACCCGTGGTAGAAAAAACTTCGGAGAGGAAAAGAGAACCAGAACCCCAGGAGAACCTGTATGAGCAGGCTATGAAAGCCGTTAACGATGCTATGCAGCAGCGCATGGAAGGGAAAATTGTAATAAAGGGAAAGGATTGTGATTTTGCCCAGAACCGGCAGGGATTCGTCAAGTACCTGCTGCACAGGAAAGACTGGCCCAATGTGGGCACTCCCGGATGGCATATTTTCATCAACCAGATCCAGAAACATTCCGGGAAACACAACCACCAGGGTGGCCTGGTGATATATGTTATCGAGGGGGAAGGGTACACTGTAGTTGACGGGGTAAGATATGACTGGGTAGAGGGCGACCTGATAGTACTTCCTATTAAGCCCGACGGCTGCGACCACCAGCACTATAACACTAACCCGGACAAACCGGCTGAGTGGCTGGCATTCGTGTTTTATCCTATGTGGGAGGCTGTGGGTGTGGGGATGGTGCAAAAGGAGGAACACCCGGATTGGGCAAAAGGAACAAAGCGTTAGATGATCTCACTTTACCATGCCGCATAGGGCAATCTGAAAGTTGAACTATGAAGACTTTTTTGCCGCTTATCTTTTTTGTTGCAGCGCTACCGGTAACCTCAGGCAGTTATTTCCATGTCCCGGACCTTAAATGAGACAGGATGGAAATAATTTTTAATTTCATCAAATGCCGATTATTTCTATCCATACTTTTCGTCATGGCTGCCATCTCGACTTCTCCTGCCTGTTATTTAAAAGAAAACGCTCCTTCGACCGGCCAACAAAATAGCGCTGCAGAAGGAAAACAGGGTGTTGAATCAGGCACTAAAGGTGATATCACTATCGGCGCTGCCAGCAGCCTGGGAGATGTTTTAAAACTGATAGGAGAGGATTACTCCAGAGAACATCCGGGGACCAGGATATATTTGAGCCTCGGAGCTTCATCGGCCATAGCCAGGCAAATAATAGAGGGCGCGCCTGTCGACCTGTTCTTCCCGGCGGACGAGGTCCAGATGGACCTTCTTGAGAGGGCGGGACTGATAGCAGAGAACACCAGGGTTGACCTGCTCGGCAACCAGATGGTGTTCATCGCGGCGGAACATTACCCTGTTTCAGGTAGTACGCCTGAGGAGATTCTTGGAAAAAGAAATACGGTCATTGCCCTGTGCGATCCGGCAGTGCCCATCGGCAATTACGCCAGGCAATACCTGGAGAAAAAGGGAATATATGAGAGTGTTAAAGCCGGTTCGGTTACCGTTGACAATGTCAGGGCGGTACTGGCAGCGGTGGAATCAGGGAATGCAGACCTGGGAATTGTTTACAGGACCGATGCCCGTGCCGCCAGGTCCTCGCGTATTGTTTATTCCGTGCCGAAAGAGGAGGGCCCAAAAATAGTGTATCCCGCCGCTGTAACTAAAAATACCAGGAACAAGACGCAAAGCGACGGTATTTTGCGGTACCTGCAATCTCCCCAGGCAGCGCAGCGCTTTGAGCAGGCAGGATTTCTCATAATCAAATGAATTACATGGAAATACTGGACATTGTTATCAGGACCTTCCAGGTTGCCATTACCGGCGTCCTGGTGATCGCCGGCCCGGGCATTTTCCTGGGTTATCTCCTGGCAAGGTGGAATTTCAGGGGGAAAAGCCTGGTAGAAACGCTGGTAGCCCTTCCCATGGTGCTGCCCCCGGTAGCCGTCGGCCTGCTCCTGCTGTTCCTTTTTTCCCGCAACAGGCCTTTCGGTGACTTTTTAACAGAAAAACTGGGCTGGCAGATAGTATATACCTGGGTAGCCGCTGCCATCGCCGCTGCGGTGGTCTCTTTCCCCCTATTGGTCAGGGCCTGTCAGCAGGCTTTCTCAGACGTGCCCCAGCGGCTGGAACAGGTTGCCGAATCCCTGGGCAGCGGGCGGGTCCGCCGTTTCTTTACCGTCTCATTTCCCCTTGCCCGGCAGGGAGTTATATACGGACTTTTACTGGCCTTTTGCCGTGCCCTGGGGGAATTCGGGGCCACCACCATGATTGCAGGCAATATCCCGGGCAAAACCCAAACCCTGGCACTGGGTATTTATTCCAGCGTTATTAATAACAGGGACCGGGAAGCCTTTGTACTGATGATTATATCCGTCGTCATAGCCTTTGCGGCAATGTATTTTTCCGAGGGATATGTTAAAAAGGCAGTAAAAAAGTGAACCTGATAAACTGGCGTTTTGACCTGGAGTATATGGTAGACTCCTTTTCCCTCCGGATAGACGTCGATGTGGACTGTAAAGTTCTGGCTGTTTTCGGCCCGTCCGGAGCCGGCAAGTCCACCTTGATGGAACTTATTTGCGGTTTAAAAAAACCCCGCCAGGGCCTTATAAAGATAGGGGAAAAGGTATTTTTCGATTCTGAAAAAAAGATAAATATTCCCGCCAGGGAAAGGCACATTGGCTGGGTACCCCAGGATGCTTCCCTTTTCCCTCACCTCAGCGTGAGGGATAACATCTGCTACGGAGCCAACCGGGGGACTGCGGGACCTTTCATAGACCATGTTATCGATGTCCTGAACCTCGGCCATACTGTTAACCGGTTCCCGCCTTCTCTTTCCGGCGGAGAAAAACAGAGAGTAGCTTTGGCCCGGGCGCTGGCTTCATCCCCCGGGATACTCCTCCTGGACGAACCCCTCGGTTCCCTGGATATACCTTTGCGCTACAAGATATTCCCCTATTTGCTCAAGGTTAAAGACACCTTCCAAATCCCTGTCTTATACGTATCCCACGACCCCAACGAGGTCATGACCATAGCCGATTTTGTGTTTACCCTGGTGCACGGAAAACTGGTAAACCAGGGAAACCCGGCGGAACTTCTTGCCGGGTTGAGGGGTCTGAGCCTCGACGGTAAGGATACTCCAATAAATACCTTTAAGGTGGAAAGAAAAGAACTGCGCCCCGAAGAGGGCATCGAGAAAGTCGCTACCGAAGGCGGTCTCGTCCTGTCCATCCCATTGAATCCCATACGCGCGGACATATCGGGATTCGTAACCGTGGGAGCCCATGACATCATCCTGGCCCGGGCAGTCCCCGGGGATATTTCAGCGCCCAATATTTTACGGGGGACCATCCGGCACTTTGATTACCTGGGAGTATACAGTTATATCCGTGTGATAACCGAATCCATGGATGAAATTGTGGTCAGGACTACCAAAGCCTATGCCGGGGAGTTGAAACTAACGGAGGGAGAGCAGGTTTACCTTATCGTCGGTGCCGAGCATTGTCACTGGCTTACCACCCTTCCACCAAAAGACCCCTTCGTTTAAAACAAGCGGGAGGCTGGCGTTACCGCGATATTCAGAATACCATGCTCGGGTTGGCCCATGCACCTCAATCCAGTTTCCAGAAATACCTCTATTTAATCCTGGTGGCAAAGGCGTCCCTGCCTGTGAGCGCACAAGATGCGCCTCAATCCCCGTTTCCAGGTGACTTCTGTTTACTTTCTGGACGGGCACGGAGGCCCGCCCTCCGTTAATGTATCACTCCCGTTTCCAGGAATACCTCTATTTAACCTCTACCCGGTTTTAAACAAACCGTGCCCTATCCCGACCTCATACATCAGCAAAAATCCGAAAACGATACTCAGGCATCCTGACACCAGTTGAACCGCCCTGTTGATTCTCGGGACGCGGGATGAGAAGGCAAAGGGCAAACTTATAAAATACGTTATAACACCCATGGAGGCTATAGAACCCAGCCCAAACAGGAGAATGTAAGAAACACCCGCAAGGGTTGACTTTAGCCCGGCAAGGACCAGGAGGAGGAGAGCAGCGCTTCCCGCAAGTCCGTGGATTGTTCCTACGATAAAGGATTTCAGTCGGAAAAAGGGCTTATTTAGTTCCCTGAATTTTTCATGACCGTGTTCGCCCGGACTCATGCCGGCAATGAGAAAGTAAGTCCAGTGACGTATTTTTGAAATTCTGTGATGGCTGTGTTGGGTAGACTCGGCATGGGAGTGGAGATGCAGGTGGGAACGTTCGCCGTATTCGTGGGGATGGAGGTGGACGCGGCGTTTCCGCAGGTTCCAGAAAATCTGTGTTCCCAGGAAGACCAGCATGATCCCCACTAAAAACTCGAATATCAGTGCAAGCCGGGCCGGTAAAGAGAAT